>NZ_JAZVJO010000123.1:0-8294 GCF_059453735.1 Peribacillus sp.
AGATCATTCGGACCAAAATCCAGATGATTCGGCCCAAACTCGATAAGTTTCGGCCCTTTTTCCTTGTGCTCTACGTAACCGACTATCGGATTTGCTCTTGTTAAATAAAGTAACTCGTTGGTTTTGAGGTTCTCTGTGCAAACTAGGATTTGGCCCCAATGCAAATAGATTTGGCCTTGCAGCAGTTCCTCCGAGAAATCCTCCTAAACCAAAAAAACAAGTTTCCGCTAGGAAACTTGTTTTTTAAAGAACTATCTCTTATTTTAGTTTATTTAATGCGTCACCAATCATTTCACCAAGCTGGAATCCCTTGGTTTCTTCGGGGATATCATAATCATATGATGATGCGGATCCGGCTTCTTCGAGTTCTTTAATGCTTAAGGATAACCGCTGTTCAGCTTCGTTCACATCCAGCACCTTAACTTTCACAGATTGGCCTTCTTTTAGTACTTCTTGAGGGGTGCCAATATGTTTGTGGGATATTTGAGAAATGTGAACTAGTCCTTCTACACCTGGGAAAATCTCGACGAATGCACCGAAGGTAACTAAACGGCGTACGGTTCCTTCGAGTATGGATCCTTTACTTGCCTTCTCCGATATTTCAGTCCATGGTCCTGGTAATGTTTCTTTAATAGATAGAGAGATTCGTTCATTAACTCGGTCAATGGATAGAATCTTTACTTGAACCTGATCTCCCTCTTTAACTACATCAGAAACTTTGTCGACATGTTCATGTGACAGCTGAGAGATATGAACAAGTCCATCTACTCCGCCAATATCGACAAATGCGCCAAAATCAGTAATACGTTGAACAGTTCCTGTAATCGTTTGCCCGCTTTCAATCGTATCAAGCACGTTTGATTTTTGTTTTTCTTTTTCAGCCTCAACTACAGCGCGATGAGAAAGGATTAAACGGTTTTTATCTTTTTCTAGTTCAACAATCTTAAAAGTAAGCGTTCGATCCTTGTAATCAGCAAAGTCTTCAACAAAATAGTCTTCAACCAATGATGCTGGAACAAATCCACGTACACCAAGGTCCACCACTAAGCCGCCTTTTACAACATCTTTAACTTCAGCTTCAAAGATTTCACCGGACTGGAACTTTTCTTCAAGATGATCCCAAGCCTTATAAGCGTCAATTTTGCGTTTGGATAGAATTAATGCTTCTTCTTCGACCTTGATTACTTCCAGTTCCAGTTCGTCACCTTCTGTAACAGCATCTGAAGCTTTTTCCACATGCAGACTTGATAGCTCGCTAATTGGGATAATACCGTCTGTTTTTGAATTCTCGACATCTACAATCACTTGCTTCTCTTCCACCTTTGATACTTTAGCTTTAACCTTATCGCCAACCTCAAAGATGTTTACTTCCACTTGATTCATGTCTTCTGCCATTTCGAACTCCTCCTTAACCCATGACTGCTGTGCAGATTTCATCTTATACATACTTGTATAAGACCTAAATACAACGTAGCTTCACTATTAATTAATAATTCGGAATTATACCCTTATTTACTAAATTCTAATAAAATGGTGTAATTGTCAAGCGAGAAGGGTTATTTATTTTCAGAAATAAGTTTTTGAATTTCAGCCATAATGACTTTTGTAGCAACATCTGCTGATACCTTTTGGTCCCGATAAGGCTGGAAGTCAATTGGTTTTCCGTAGACAACTTTTACTTTACCCAGAAACGAATAAGGTCCAATAATCGCACAGGGAACTATATGAGCTTGGGAGCGAAGTGCAAAGAAACCTGCTCCAGATAAGCCTTCGCCTAATTCCCCGGTCTTGCTTCTGGTTCCTTCAGGAAACAAACCTAAAACTCTGTCGTCCTTAAGTATGGCCAATCCTTTTCTTAACGCCTCCCTATCACTTAACCCGCGCTTAACAGGAAAAGCATTGATTTTTGGCATTATACCCTTTATCACAGGGGCTCGAAACAATTCTTCCTTAGCCATAAAATGAATATCCCTTGGAGAGGTAGTACCGACCGCGAGCGGATCTAAATTATTTATGTGATTCGCACATATGAGAACTCCCCCTTCTTTGGGAAAATGTTCTTTGCCGCTGGCTTTGATTCTATAAACGGGTGATAGTCCAATCTTTACCACGTTTTTTGCAAAAGTATAAAAGTTCAAGCGCGCTCTTTCCTTTCCTCAATAAGAACAATAATTTTTTCTGCTACTTGTTCAATTGTAAGAGACGTTGTATCAATCTCTATTGCATCCGCTGCTTTCTTAAGAGGAGAAACCTCTCTCTCGGAATCCAGCTTATCGCGCAGTGCGATTTCTTCTTTTAATTTCTCTATATCAGCTGAAAACCCTTTTTGCATATTTTCTTGATAACGGCGATGTGCCCGTTCATCTACAGATGCTATTAGGAAGACTTTTACTTCTGCATCAGGAAGCACATGCGTACCGATGTCTCTTCCATCCATTACAACACCGCCGCTTTGGCCTAACTCCTGCTGTCTTCTGACCATCTCTTCTCGAACGAAACGATGTTTAGACACCTCTGAAACAGTGCTTGTTACTTCATTATTACGTATTTCTGAAGTAACATTTTCGCCATCAACGTAGACCATCTGACCTATTTCAGAAGGTTGTAGTTCAATTGCAGTATTTTCTAAAAGCTGCTTCAATCCCAGCTCATCTGACACATTTACACCTTGACGTAATGCTTTATATGTTAATGCCCGATACATCGCACCTGTATCGACATATATGTAATTGAATTTCTCTGCAGTTATTTTCGCTACTGTACTTTTCCCTGCTGCTGCTGGACCGTCAATAGCCACTGATAGTTTCTTTTCCATAAATCCTCCTAATGAATACATGCTGATCTGTTCTGTTCACTCTTATTTTATCATAAACTCTTTTGATACTCATGTATTCCTCATCTTATGATGAATATTAATAAACAAAAAAAAAGCGGGAATCCCACTTTCAATCATCGCTCAAACGGTTAAACGTTTCAACCACCTTTTCATGGTTCGTGCTCGTAACGCCTTCATAGCGAATTAACTTTTTAGATTCTAACAGAGATCCATCCTGATGTAAAAAAGCTTGAAAGGCAAGTAAACAAATAAATTGAATGATAATGAGCTTAATAAGCAGCCGCTCGATTGATTTCATGAAATCCCTCCACCTGTTCATAGTACAAGTATGGAAGAATATCTTTTAATTCATTCATCTTTTTTATATTACTGTGCTAATTCTTTTTTCTTTCTGTCTAACTGCTTTTCAAAGATAAACCTAAACAAGGTTTGGGTATCACTTTCCGTGTTATCTACAAATTGCACAGACAGCATCATTCTCCCGTCCTTTTCTTCAAATAGCCGGATGACTTCACTTTTTAGTCGTAAGTATTGTATCTCGCCTGATTTAAACGGTAACACAAGCCATATATAAACCTTAGAAGCTAAGTCAATTTGAGTATTTTTGGGAACGACTAACGCCGCTCCACCAGCACTAATATCTTCCGTTATTGTTGTAAATGGCATAAATTCCCGGTCTTCTGGATGAACCGCTGCATCCATCACCGTTCCTATCCTCACAAAATGTCTTCTCTGGATTTTAAGGAATCCATCCGTTGCCGGACATGACAACTGAACCATAGGAATATTTGCTTTTAATCTACCCAGCACTTCTGACTCAAAAATATAAACAGCATTTTCCGAATCAGTATACGTCACTTTTAATTGTGTACCATCCATTAAGAATGAGATTTTACCAGTTTCGATATTCACTGGATAATCAATGAACACACAGCCCTCATCTTGTTCAACAACCATGCATTTATATTTTTCTTCATGTTGGGCAAATTTAGGTTCAAGAATTAATGTTTCTCCAACTTTAATCATTCTCTTCACTTCCTGGATGTTATTTCTTTCATCAAAACTAGTATAAAGTACCCACTACTTAAGAAGTTAAATCCTGCCATTATTATTACATGAAAATAGAAAAAGGAAAAGTACATTCCGTACCTTTCCCTTACATTTTAGAGAATATTTTCATAAACTGGTTCTGGATTTTTTAATTTTTCTACCTTTTCTTCGTTTCCATTATCGGCATTAATGAAGATTCGATACGTATCATTATCAATTGTCCCTAAATATTCGTAACAGAGTGTTTCTTGACCTAAGTCATTAATAATTAACGCTTTTCTTTCTTCCATAATCGTCACTTTGTGATTTATCTTTTCTTTTGCTTCTTCAATGCTTAAACTCGCTTCATTTATCTTTCTGTTCACGTTATGCGTTTTCAAAAAGTCAGCTGCAGAGAAACCAATCACGCCGCCGTCATCTAGGGCAATCTTTAGTTTTACCGAATCAGGGTAAATTCTGACTCCATCCACTACCGCCACAAAATTGAAAAGACCGATATGATCATACTCTGAGCTTTCGTATAATTCAAATTGATCAAAATCGTGATCCTTCAAGAATTTTTGTGCCTTTAAATTAGCATCATTTAACGAGAGTTTTGTCTCGTTAATGTCACGATTATTAATTAACCAAATCGGAAAACCACCTTTTTTGGTAATATCCATATCTACCTCTGCTTTGGTCTCTCGATCGACTAAACTGACACTATAAAATCCATAATTCGCACCTTTACCATTTTTTTCAATTTTGGTTTCCAGATTACCCGAGAACCCTGAATAGTGTTTAGCAATCTGAATGGCTTCTTCTTTATTAATTTTCTTCCCTTTTAACTTTTGATAATTCTCATCTTCATATTTGGTACTTGAAAAGCTGGGATTAAGTGAGTTTTCAGGATAACCTGTTACCTTTTTCTCTACCGTTTTAAAACCGTCAATAATTGTATTGTCACTATTTTCTTTCTGTGAGGCAAGAGCCGTTTCAACATCCATCCATCGTAAATTATTTTTTATAACAAGATATTGAACCTTACGCAGTTCCTTTTGGATGTCGCCAGCTTGGGTATATAACGTGGCCATTTTGGCATATTCATCATTATTCAACGGTTCTTTATCCAAATCTCTAACAGCCGTTTGATAACTGAATGTTCCGATCTCCGATAAGAATTCCTCCGTCTTATTAAAGGGAAGAAGCGTAAGCGGCAGCTGACCAACGTCATGCTGGGCATCAGAAGTAATCCTCCATACATCGGTAAGTGCCGGACTGATCGATTTCTTTGAATTCATCGCCAATGTATTCCCAATTTTATCTTGAAGGAGATCCACATGGTAAGAGAGGTCATGAAACGCACGCTGATAGGTATTCTCAGCATTAATTAAAATCGCATTTTTTTCTTTATGTTCTTGATAGCCCCAAAAAGAGGTTCCAGCAACAACAACTAGTAAGCATACAATCACAATGTTTTTAATCAAGAATGGTTCACCTCCTTATTTACAGAAAATATGTTTCCCGATTTTTTTTATTTGTGGTCTTGTCCAAATCCATTTACTCGTTGCTGTATCCGGATTAAAATAATATTCTGCTTGTCCAGTTGGATCCATTCCATTCATCGCATCAATCACCGCATTTTTAGCTTGTTCATTGGGCGTCAGCCAGATCTGGCCATCCGCGACGGCTGTAAAAGCAAGCGGCTCAAAGATCACTCCTGAAATGGTATTCGGGAAAGAAGGACTTTCCATACGATTTAAAATGACTGCAGCCACCGCTACCTGTCCTATATATGGTTCACCTCTTGCTTCACCATACACGGCATTGGCCATTAACTGAATGTCATTTTGTGAATATCCTCCGGGCACACTTGCTGATTTAGTAGTCTCCGTTTTCTCTGATTTTGGTTTTGATTGAGTCTCACTTTGTTTAATTTGTTTATCCACATCAACGCCTGAATAATAGGTGAATTCATTGCCTTTATTAATCTGCTCATGGACGAATGCTTTATTAAAGTTGGATGCATTCGTCAATTTCTTTTTGGTTGTTTCACCTGCTAATCCGTCTATGGGAAGACCAAATGCTTCTTGAAAATTACGAAGTGCCCAATATGTACCCCACCCATAAGCACCGTCTATTTTCCCATGGTAATAACCAATGTTCTGCAGCCTTGCCTGCAGCTCAATAACATCATCCCCCTTTGCTCCTCTTTGGATAATCTGATTCGAGAAAGCCTCTTTCGGTGCAGGAGCGGTAACCAAACAGATCGATACTACACATACAGAAAGCAGGCCTTTCCATTTTGACGAAATTCCTTTCATCAAAAAACACTCCCTTTTTTCTAAATGGATTTACACCTATTTTCTTCTTTAACAATATTTTTATCCCAGAAGCTTCTTCCACAAAAAAAAGAAACAGAATATTATCCCGTTTCTTTTCGTGAAAATAGTTTGCTTGTATGAACAACAGAATGATCCCGAGCTTTTTTTGCCTTTTTTAAAGCCAGCCACCAGAGAAAACCCATAAATGGTAAAATCCAATAGATCCACAGTTTTAACGTTAGAAGAATATAATCATACACACCATGCAGAATCACCGGCACGATTAGTGCCGAAAATATGAAAACACGCTTATGGGAATGAGAGAACTTCGCTTTTCCGATATAATACCCCATAATGACACCAAATAGAGCATGACTTGATACAGGCAGCATCGCTCTAGTAAAGGCATGTTCGACTCCATTAGCCACTAAATAAAAAATATTTTCTAATGTAGCAAAACCTAGAGATATTCCCGCTCCGAAAATGATCCCATCATAGGGTTCATCAAAATCTACATGAGGATAGATGATATACAGCAGAAAAAACCATTTCACAAATTCTTCAAGCAAGGATGCTTGCAGGAATGCTTGTGCAAACGGACCGTTAAGGACTTGTTCTACTTGAAGGATATATTGAAGAAACATAATCGGCAGGACTAAACACACGCCATAAAGGAATGTTTTTAACACAGTTTTAAAGGTTTCTTTCTCATATTGATCTTTAAGATAGAAGTAGCTAAGCAAGGCCAAACCTGGAGCCGTGCCAGCTGACAAAATGACCAGCATAGGCTGACCCCTTTTCATTCTTTTTATTTAATCGTATCATGGAAACATGAAAAAGAAAAACACCAACATCACCTTATTTTACCAAATAATAACGTGAAATACTTTGCCGGTGACCCAGTTAGCAGGAGGAATGTACAATGACAAAGCGCATCTTAGTTATTCATACAGGCGGAACGATCTCTATGGAGGAAGATTCTGAGACAGGTGCTGTGGGACTGTCCATCGAAAACCCAATCAAAAAACACACGAATGGATTTTTCGAAGATGTCGATTTCTTAATTGAAGAACCTTTTAATCTTCCTTCACCGCATATTACCGCAAAAGAAATGGGGCACATAAAAAAAATCATTGAAGCCAGAATAAAAGATTCGCATATTGAGGGAGTGGTTATTACTCATGGTACAGATACGTTAGAGGAAACAGCCTATTTTTTAGACCTGACCGTTGCTTCATCCATACCTATTGTGGTTACTGGCGCCATGCGCTCAAGCAATGAAATTGGATCGGACGGGTTGTATAATTTTATCTCATCAATTAGAGTGGCCACAAGTAATGAGGCTTCAGGAAAAGGCGTTTTAATCGTTTTGAATGATGAAATACATACAGCAGGAAATGCGACCAAAACACATACAAGTAATGTTTCAACCTTTCAAAGCCCGCAGTTTGGACCGATCGGGATTGTCACCAAACGGAGTGTGATATTCCACCACAATCCACTCTATGAAGAAAAGTATCTGCTCGATACAGTAGCTAAGCGAGTGACCTTGCTTAAGGCTCATGCTGGAATGGATTCATCTCTTTTCTTCAGCTTAAAAGAGATGAAGATCGATGGTTTAGTTATTGAAGCGCTGGGGCAAGGCAATATGCCGCCTCAAACCATCCCAGGTATCAAAGCTCTCATTGCGGCTAATATACCGGTAGTCATTGTTTCTCGCTGTTTTAACGGGATTGTTCAAGACACCTATGGATACGATGGCGGCGGCAAGCAATTAAAAGAGCTTGGTGTGATTTTCTCAAACGGCTTGAATGGCCAAAAGGCTAGGATTAAATTATTAATTGTATTGCATATCACGACGAATCATCAGAAAATCCAGGAAATATTCGCTTTCTAAGATTTAAATATCATTCTATACATATGACAAAAGCGGCGTACCCATTCCGGAACGCCGCTTTCTATTTTTATTTTGACAGATTCTCAGCAATTAATCCTCCATGAAAACGGCCATTTTCAATAAAAATGGAATTGGCATTATTGCCGGCTGCAATCACACCCGCAATATAAATCCCTTTCACATTCGTCTCCATGGTGTCAGGATTATG
>NZ_JAZVJO010000124.1:0-1622 GCF_059453735.1 Peribacillus sp.
CAAGTTTTTATGATGAAGACAACAATATGGGAGGTGAATGATACAAAAATAATAACTAATATTATTTTTGTTGAAGAATTACAACCTGTAAGAAACATTGATCAAAAAAATGTAGGGGGAATCATTTTGAGAAGTTTGAAAAAAATAAGTGCATTGGGCTTGTCGACAGTTCTTGCACTATCATTGGCAGCTTGTAGTGGAACTGAAAAGGAATCGTCTGGTAATGAAAAAGGCGGAGGTTCTCAAGAACAAATTACATTAAACTTTTGGACTTTTGGAGCTACTGGTTATGAAGACTTGGCGAAAGCCTATGAAGAGGAAAACCCTAATGTGAAAGTAAAAGTAAGAGCTGCTGAAACTGCAGAGCACCATGATGCATTATTTACCGCATTATCGGCAGGAAGCGGAGCTCCAGACATAACGATGCTAGAGATTGATCAATTGGATCGTTTTAAAGCAGCGCAAGACCAGTTCGAAAACCTTTATGATCTTGGTGCAAAAGATATTCAAGATCAATACTTAGATTGGAAATGGAACACAGGTGAAAACAATGCTGGTGATTTCTTAATTGGCTTACCAACGGATATTGGTCCAAAAGCTTTATACTACCGTACAGATGTATTTGAAGAGGCTGGCTTACCAACAGATCCAGAAGAAGTAACTAAACTTATCAGTTCTCCAGAAGCATTTGAAGAAGCAGGTATACAGGTGAAGGAAGAGACCGGTAAACCATTCATCGATAGTATAGAAATGGCATTCAGAGCTTATTTAGATGCAGCACAAGAAACTTTTCTTAATGCTGAGGGAGAATTATTAATTGAGCAAGAGGGAAATGCGGTTAAAGAGGCATACGATTATGCTGTAAAGCTTAATGAGCTTGGAATTGTTGGGAAATTTGAAATGTGGTCACCGGAGTGGGCCAATGCAGTAAATAAGGGTGAATTTGCAGCAGAATTAGGAGCAGGCTGGTTAAAAGGTTGGATGGAAGGCAATGCACCAGAGGCTGTCGGCAAATGGAGAGTAGCGACTTTACCAACTGAATTTGCTGCAAACTGGGGCGGTTCTTTTATCTCCATTCCAAAAGAAACTAAAAATGCAGCTGAAGCTTATAGATTTGCAGAGTGGTTAATCTCTCCTGACAATCAAATAAAATCATTCCAAACAAAAGGGTTATTCCCATCTGCTCCAGCTGTTTACGAGATGGATTCCTTCAAAAACAATGAAGATGAGTTCTTTGGTGGCCAATCTACAGCACCAGTATTTGCTCAAGCAGCACAAGACATTAATGGAGCGGTTTTTAAAGGAGAAAAATATTTCCCGGTTTATCAGGAAGTACTGAATGCATTGAAGGATGTTCAATCTAAAGGGGCAGATCCCGAAAAAGAATGGGCAGCGGCAGTTAAGCGTGCAAAGGATTTATTAAATCGCTAAGTAAAAAGATTACTAGATTTGAAGGTGGATGAGGAGTTGAATGAGCTTCAATTCCACCTTTCATAGGACATGAGGTGAGTATATGAGTGCTGTAAGTAATAAGGAAAAGGTAAGAAAAAAAAGGTACATGTCTGAAGCAAAAAAAGATATGGCTTCAGGTTATTTATATATTGCACCTTTCTTTATTATTT
>NZ_JAZVJO010000125.1:0-4033 GCF_059453735.1 Peribacillus sp.
AGAACTGAAGAAAGAGGAAATCTCAGAACTGAAGAAAGAGTTTACCGCTCTTTATAACACTGAGCCCAATATCAGCACCGTCTCTTCAGCTGTTGGGAAAGAATTAGCCAAAAATGCGATGAAAGCCGTAGCGATTGCCTCGCTGGGGATCATTCTTTACGTGTCCATCCGTTTTGAATGGAGAATGGCACTGCCGGCAGTTGTTTCACTGCTGCATGATGCATTCTTTGTTATTACGATTTTCAGTGTACTTGGACTGGAAGTAGATATTACCTTCATTGCTGCAATTCTGACCATCGTCGGGTATTCAATCAATGATACAATTGTTACTTTTGACCGAATCAGGGAAAATATGCGCTCTAAGAAGAAGATTAAGACAACCGAAGAACTTGTCGAAATTGTCAACATCAGTATTCGCCAAACCCTAACACGTTCAATTAATACGGTCTTAACTGTGTTAATTGCTGTTATTGCGTTGATGATTTTCGGAAGTGAATCCATCCGTAACTTCTCGATCGCCCTATTAATCGGAATGCTTTGCGGTGTCTATTCATCCATCTACATTGCCGCTCAATTCTGGCTTGACCTGAAAAACAAAGAACTTAAACAAAAAGGTATCCTTAAAACTGTGCCTGATGAGAAGAAAAGCTTAGAAGGCCAAGTTTAATAACTAGAAAAACAGCTCGCAGAGTCATTCTGCGGGCTGTTTTTTATTTGGGCTTTCCCCGTCTCACAGATGTATCATAACGCCCATATTGCAATATGCTATAGCTAGTATGTTTACTTCAATCCCATATTTGGGAATGGAGTAAAAAGAGAAAAGGGGGAATGATGTCGATGAAAATGCAGTGGATGTTTTTACTGGGAATTGTCTTTGCCATTTTGGTGTCGATTTTTGCCGTGATTAATGTCGATCCGGTATCGGTTAACTATATGTTCGGTGAGACGGATTTTCCATTGATACTAGTGATCTTAGGCTCGGTTTTGACGGGTGGAATCATTGTTGGCTCAATTGGCAGTGTGAAGATTTTTACATTGAAACGGAGAGTTAAGCATCTCGAAAAAGAACATCCAGAAGATGTACTGCCTGTCGAAGTTAAGGAACAATAATCCATCGAAAAAAGAATTTATTTGAAACCCTTCAGCAATTTTTATATAATTATATGCTTGAGGGGTGATTTTTTTTGTTGAAATCAAAATCGCGGTGGAATTTACAGACCGCTGATCAAAATATAGTCGAAGTATTAGCTCAAGAGCTTCATATCACACCTTTGGTTGCAACATTATTAGTGAACCGCGGTTTGGATACAGTTGAAGCAGCGCGTTCATTTCTATTTATAAAAAAACAAGAATTCCATGATCCGTATCTATTAAAAGATATGGACATAGCAGTAGGACGCATTCACAGAGCGATCGAAAGCCAAGAAAAAATCAGGATTTTCGGAGATTATGATGCAGATGGTGTCAGCAGTACAACCGTCATGATGGAAACCCTGACGAAGCTTGGTGCCAATGTCGATTTTTATATACCAAACCGTTTTAGTGAAGGATATGGACCGAATGAAATGGCCTTCAGGCTTGCCGCTGAACAGGGTGTTAAGCTGATGATTACGGTTGATACAGGCATTTCAGCCATTGAAGAAGCGGATATTGCGAAAGAGCTGGGCATAGATTATATTGTCACAGATCACCATGAACCGAGTCCTGTCCTTCCTGATGCACTCGCCATCATTCATCCGAAACTTGAAGATAATTCTTATCCGTTTAAGGATTTAGCTGGAGTGGGTGTGGCGCTTAAGCTTGCACATGCCCTCCTTGGCGAGTTGCCGGAGGATTTACTGGAAATCGCCGCCATTGGAACGATTGCTGACCTTGTTCCTCTATTTGGTGAAAACAGGTTAATTGCTGCGCGCGGAATTGAAAAACTTCGCCAGACAAAACGTCCAGGTCTGATTGCGCTGATGAAAAAAGCGAGCATTCAGCAGCAAGCCCTAAATGAAGAGTCAATTGGTTTTGGGCTCGCACCGCGGATCAATGCTGTTGGTCGTCTGGGAGATGCCGATCCAGCGGTTGATTTGTTAATGGAAAGTGATCAAAGCCTGGCAAATGTGGCAGCTGATGAAATTGACGAGATTAATAAACAACGTCAGGCGATCGTAGCGGATATTACCGAACAGGCGATTACTGAAGTGGAAACGAACTTCCCGATTGAATCAAACAGTGTGTTAGTGATTGGCGGCGAAGGCTGGAATGCTGGTATTGTCGGCATCGTTGCCTCACGCTTAGTCGACCGCTTTTATCGTCCGGTCATCGTCCTTAGCTATGATCCCGAAACAGGTCTAGCGAAAGGCTCAGCTCGAAGTATTGAAGGCTTTGATTTGTTTAAGAATCTATCAACCTGTCGTGAACTGCTGCCGCATTTTGGCGGACATCCGATGGCAGCTGGAATGACGCTGAAACTGGACGATGTACAGGAACTGCGCAGCCGTCTTTGTGCGCTTGCGGATGAGCAGCTGACTGAAGAGCAGTGGACACCGGTTACGAAATTAGATAGCAAGACGAGCCTTGCTGATATTTCTATTCAATTAATTGAAGAAATGAACCTATTAGCTCCATTCGGGATGGGAAATCCTAAACCGAGGATCTTAATTGAACAGGTTCATTTATCATCGGTAAGGAAAATCGGCGCCAACCATAACCATTTGAAACTAGTGCTTGAGGAAACACCAGATGTGTTAGATGGAGTTGGTTTTGGTCTTGGTGATACCGCCGACCATATATCACCTATCTCGGCAGTATCTGTTATCGGGGAACTTTCAATCAACGAATGGAATAATAATCGTAAACCGCAGATCTTCTTGAAAGATTTATGCGTCGATCATTGGCAGCTCTTTGATCATCGCGGGAGTAGTCAGGTGAATAAATGGCTGACTGAAACGACAGTTAAAGATCGAAAAGTCATCGTCTTTAACGAATCAACATTCAAGCAGTACCCATTTTTAGAAACCACGGAAGATGTTTTATATATCCCTAATGCGGTTATGGCCGAACAGGCGGATATTGAGGGAAGCAGTATTATTTTAATGGATATGCCGCCAGAACGAGCGCATATCGATAACCTGCTTACTGATAAACTTCCTGAGCGGATTTATGCTCATTTTTACCACCAGCAGGATAATTTCTTAGCGACGATGCCAACGAGAGAGCATTTTAAATGGTTTTACGGATTCCTGGCAAAAAAAGGACCATTCGATATTAAAAGGCGTGGAGACGAACTGGCTAAGTACCGTGGCTGGTCGCGCCATACGATTGATTTTATCTCACAGGTGTTTTTTGAACTAGATTTTGTTACAATAGAGAATGGGCTTATTGAACTAAGCAGCCAAACGAACAAACGCGACTTAAGTGAATCAGATTCATATAGACGTAAGAAAGAGCAATTTGAGCTTGAACAAGAGCTTGTATATTCTTCTTATCAGCAATTATTCGAATGGCTTAACAAAAAGGTTTCTGTTTCTAGCAGACCTGAGGAGGAAGCAACAGAATGGATTTAAAGAATTTTATTACAATTGTGCCTGATTGGCCGAAACCGGGCATTAGTTTTAAAGATATTTCAAGTCTTATGGAAAATGGTGAAGCGTATCGTTATGCGACAGATCAAATCGTCGAATACGCAAAAGATAAAGCCATTGATATCGTTGTTGGACCGGAAGCACGTGGATTCATCATCGGATGTCCAGTCGCTTATGCACTTGGAGTAGGCTTTGCACCTGTTCGTAAAGAAGGAAAATTACCACGTGAAACCGTAAAAGTTGAATACGGTCTAGAGTACGGTAAAGATGTCTTAACGATCCACAAGGATGCAATTAAACCAGGACAACGCGTACTCATTACAGATGACCTTCTTGCTACAGGCGGAACCATCGAAGCCACCATTCAGCTAGTTGAAGAATTAGGCGGCATTGTTGCCGGAATTGCTTTCTTAATTGAGCTATCTTATCTTGATGGTAAAGACAAACTTACTGGTTATGAC
>NZ_JAZVJO010000126.1:0-10088 GCF_059453735.1 Peribacillus sp.
ATGGATATCAATCAGATTCAGCAATATATTTCCAATGCGAATCAAGCATTAGGCGCCATCCAAGGAATTATAACATCGTTTCAGGGGGAAAAAACTAAAACAGAAGCTCCAGCACCATCTAAACCGAAATCATCAAATCCTTTTGCGTTTAAAAAAGATTAAAGGGGGATTTTTATGCGTCAAGATATTTATGAGCTGATTGCAGAGGATGAAGACCTAAAAAAGTTTTTAAGGTTACAGCCCATCTGGTATCGAAGATTGATGCGAAATCCTCAAGAATTTGAAAAGCTCCAAACAGAGGCTGTCTTTTTTTACAAAAAATCAATTCCTCATCGAGTTTCAAAGTTTGCCGACGGAGTCCAAATGGCTTCGATGATGATGCATATGTTTCAAGCTATGAGAACACCAACTGGTTAAAAAGTCTATTTAATTAGTAATAATTTGCTCCTTTTTGCAAACAGTATGGAAAAAGGGGGCGAAAATTGTGAAGTTTCTACTTTATAGTCTATCAGCTGTAATGCTTGTATCAGGCTATTTTTACGGCAATGAGAACGTGAGTAATTCAGGAGCCTTAATGCAAGTCCCTACTACTGAGGTTCTGTCAGCAATGACTCAGGTAAGAGATGATTTTCAAGTTGGCTTTTCTACTAAGGGTACGTCTGTTTTCGTGGATTGCTATACTCGGGAGTATTCATTTACACCTAACAGTGAAAAACCACTGGCCTCAGTCCTTGTTTATGTAGATGGAAAAAAGATGGATGAAATGAGGACGGCAGCATTTATCGTTAAGGATTTACCTCAAGGAAAACACCGAATTAAAGTAAAGTTAATTGATGATCAAAAGCAGACAACCTATACAAAGGAATTCTCCGTACAAATCCAATCGTCGCTCTAGCTTCTTGGGGCTAAAAATGGTAATATGATGGTGGAGGTGAGCAATCGTGCTTGCTACTATGGAAAGAGTAGAAATTCTTCAGAGAGCTGATGAATTAGCTCAGTTCGTGCTACAGTCAGAAATTGGGGAACAATATCTCCAAACTTTATATAAAATGCGTGAAGATCGGTTAGCGCAGAAGAAAATTAAACAGTTTGCCTCTATGAAGGAGCTGTTTGAGGAAGTGCAGCGTTTCGGTAAGTATCATCCAGATTACAAACGTGTGAATTTGGAAATCCGGCATTTAAAGCGGGATATGGACTTACATCCTACAATTGCTGAGTTTAAGATGGCTGAGACGGGGCTCCAAAGTCTCCTGGATGAAATTAGCATGCGAGTTGGTCATGCTGTGTCACCAACTATTAAAGTCCCAGCCGGCAGTCCATTTTTCGAATCTGCGTCATCTGGATGCAGTTCGGGAAGCTGTGGTACTGGTGGAGGCTGCGGGTGTTCAGCATAACATCTCACTAAAGGAAGGCTGTCGAAATTTTTCGACAGCCTTTTCTTTATGAGCAGAAAAAGAAGTGTTTTATCATCCAGTTCTGCGTTGATGGCTGAGAGGTACAGCCGTACATTTTAACCAGTATGGCTTTTTAAGGACGTAAGACGGTTTGATGATACGGAATACATATACTGCCTTTCCTTTTATTTAGATCGTGTTGGAAAAGCATCCGTTATTTTAGTTGAAAGGGAAGTTTCAGCTGTGCTACACTTAATGAAAACCTTTATACAGGGGAGCAATCTAATTATGTTTGGATCAAGACAGGCGATTATCGTTTATTTACATACATTGAAGCAAGCAAAGATGTTGAGAAAATTTGGAAACATTCATTTTGTATCAAAGAAACTTAAATATGTGGTTCTTTATACGAATATGGAGGACGTTGAGACATTGGTAACAAAACTTTCAGGTTTTTCATTCGTTAAAAAGGTTGAGGTTTCCTACAAACCTTATTTGAAAATGGAGTTTGAAAATGCTAGACCAGATAAAGCAAAAGAGTATGATTATAAAATGGGTATTTAAAAACGCTGGCTCATGTGCCAGCGTTTTTTTTATTCAACCCCAAGGATTTTCATCTGCGGGCAAATAACGATTCATACGAAGAATACCAATTAAGTGCTGATAATACAGCGTTTTTTCAGCAAATACTGTAGAAGGTTTAACTTCCATTTCTATAATCGATTTATCTAATTCAGTTGCTAAATCATTAAACAGCTGGAATCGTTGATTTGGGGTAGTATGTGGGTTGAGAATTCCTTCGCGGCACACATATAATGGCTGGAATTTACCAGGATTCGTTGGTTTCATGACCACAACCAATGATACGACATCTTTATCCTTAATTTTAGTCTGTAAAGCTAATAAACGTAAAACACGCTCTTTTTGAGATCGAGCAATGGCGAGTAATTCATATAAATCTGATGTACCTTCTCCTAATTCTATAAACCGTTGGATCAACTAAATCTCTCCCTTATTGTTCAAACTCATCCTTACTTTATCAAATAAAACTATAAAAGTGAAGATGAATCAATGGTTATCTCCCTTTGCCAGATCGTTTAATCGTAAAAAAAAGCAAAAAAAATCCCCGCGGGCTAGTAGCTGCGGGGTCCTTCGAGTCCTGCTTTAAGGATAGAAGGCAAAGGGAGAGGAGAAACCGGTGAAGACTTATGGGGAAACGTAAGCCTTCTCCGCGGTTGGCAACAACACCGAAAAAGTGATGCTGTTACTTTTATTATCACCAAGATTCGACTTCTTATTCATCCTTGATCGTTTTTTTAGATTGTCCGAAATCTTCTGGACTCTTTAGCAGAATGCCTTCCCTATTGGCTAGCAAAAGTGAATATGGTAGGATAAGTGAGTGTATAGAAATTTCTTAAAATTGGGTGAGAAAATGAGAGTTGTTTCAGGAACGTGTAAAGGCCGGCCCTTGAAGGCTGTACCAGGTACAGGAACAAGACCGACAACAGATAAAGTAAAAGAAACTATTTTCAATATAATTGGACCTTATTTCCATGGAGGTCTAGTTCTAGATCTTTATGCAGGCAGCGGTGGACTTGGCATTGAGGCGCTTAGCAGAGGGATGGACAAAGCTATTTTTGTTGATCGTGATTTTAAAGCATTTCAAACGGTTAAGGAAAATATTGAGACGTGCGGTTTTACCGAGTGCTCTGAACTGTATAAAATTGATTCAGAAAGAGCGCTTAAGGCGTTAATTAAAAGAGAGCTTCGGTTCGGACTGATTTTGCTTGATCCACCTTATAAACAGCAGAAGATAGCTGGATTAATTGAAAAGATACATAACGAAGGTCTGCTCGATGAAGAAGGAATTATCCTATGCGAACACAGCAGAGACGTTAAACTACCAGACCGGATAGAAACCTTTAAGCGTGAAAGATATGAGGAATACGGGGCAATTGCTATTTCTATTTATAAATGGGGAAATGCTTAAAGAGAACGAGGGGGAATAGATATGCCTAAAATTGCGATTTGTCCAGGTTCCTTTGACCCGATAACATTCGGACATTTGGATATCATTCAACGAGGGGCACGAGTATTTGACGAAATTCGTGTGGTTGTACTGAATAATTCAGCCAAGAATTCGCTTTTCTCTGTGGAAGAGAGGCTGGAGTTGATTAGGAAAGTAACGGAACATTTACCGAATGTTAAAGTAGATTCGTTTCAAGGACTTACGGTGAACTATGCTAAAAAGGTTAATGCTTCAGCCATTATAAGAGGACTTCGTGCCGTCTCTGATTTTGAATATGAAATGCAAGGTACATCTATGAACAGGTTGTTAAATGAGAAGGTAGAGACTTTCTTTATTATGACGAAAAACCAGTATTCTTTCTTGAGTTCAAGCATTGTTAAAGAAGTAGCCAAGTACGGAGGAGATATTTCTGAGCTGGTGCCAGAAGTTGTTGAACAAGCATTAATTGAAAAGTACCAAGATCAACTCCTTTAAATTAAAAAGCTGTCCTCATCAGATTTAAAAATCTGGCGAGGACAGCTTTTTTAAAATTATAGTAATAAATGGATATCTTTATTCCTTTAAAAGTCTTTTGGCTAGAATAAAGGTATACAGTAATAATGAGATAATGGTAACTAACGGCCCAAGTTGGGTCATGATCTCATAAAGTGTAAGAATCCCTCCTTCACTGTGTCCAAAGACGGGCAGGGAGTTTGAAGGGATCTTTAATGTGAATCCATTATAAAGCGGTTCCCAAAGTACGAAGGCAAAAAAACCAGCTAAAATTCCATGCATAATTCGAGCAATGAAAAAAGGGAAAAAGCGGATGTCTGTATCAGCAATTATACTCGCAACCTGGGCTTGGACACTAAATCCACTAAATCCGAGAATAAAGCTGACCATGATGGCCTGTTGCATTAAAGAAGCTTCCTCAATTCCGCTGGTCATCTGTGATCCTAGTGTAATCTCAAAGATTCCAGCAATAAAAGGCATGCTTAAGTTCAGAGGAAATTGTAAAATATGAAGCATAATTTGTATGGCGTTAGCAAGAAACCCAGTAACATGCATATGAAAAAGTAATTTATTCACTACAGAAAAAAGTATGATGAAACCACCGATCATTAATAAGGTCTGAATCGAAGAAACGACAGCATCACCAAGCAGCTTTCCAAGCGGACGATTTTCTTTCAGTCGGGTGCGATGCATTTCAGCAAAAGCTTGTTTAATGGAAAGCGTCTTTTTTTTGACTAAAGGCTTGGTTTCTTCTTCTCTCCCATAAAAACGCATAATAATTCCGACAAATATGTTGCCAAGATAATGGGAAAGCGCAAGCAGGATGCCAAGGTTTGTGTTATGAAAAAAACCAACCGAAACTGCTCCAAAGATAAACAGTGGATTAGAGGAATTGGTAAAGGAAACAAGTCGTTCAGCTTCAATTCTGGTTAATTGTTTTTCCTGCCGCATACGGGCAGTGAATTTGGCCCCGGAAGGAAAACCTGAAGCCATCCCCATGGCCCAAACAAATCCACCGACTCCAGGTACTTTAAATAATGGACGCATTAAGGGCTCAAGTAAGACGCCAATCAATGTGACGACACCGAATCCAATTAATGTTTCTGCAATGATGAAAAATGGGAGGAGAGAGGGGAAAACGATTTCCCACCACATATTTAAGCCTCTTATGGAAGCATCAAAGGATTCTTGCGGAAAGATGATGAGTGCGCCTGCCATAATTGTTGCCGCAGCCGCCAAAAATAATGATTTGAATTTTGCTGTCAGCAATTACCTTAGCCTCCTCGGAAAGTTACGAATCTTGGCACTTATCATAACGTATAAACAAGGAAATGCTTATAACGAAGAATCCTTGTCCCTGCTTTACAGAATATGCACATAGAAATCAATTTAAGACCATAACTTTGTAAGAGGATTGTTTAATAAGTAATCTTAGAAAAGAGGGATAAGATGCGGGAGCCAAAGATTGGTCTTGCACTGGGGTCCGGGGGGGCTAGAGGATTTGCCCACCTAGGCGTTCTCAAAGTTTTAAAAGAGGCTGGTATCCCCGTAAATATGATAGCAGGGAGCAGTATGGGTGCTTTGGTGGGCAGTTTTTATGCTGCGGGGTCCGATACGGATCGTTTATATAAATTGGCGAAGGCATTTAAGCGAAAGTATTACTTAGATTTTACTGTACCTAAAATGGGATTCGTTTCTGGAAAACGTGTAAAAGATTTAATTCGCGTTTTTACATATAACAAGTCACTGGAAAACTTAGATATTCCGATTGCTATCGTAGCTACCGACATCCGTACCGGAGAAAAGGTCATATTTCGCGAAGGCCCAATTGCCGAGGCCGTACGGGCAAGTATATCGGTACCGGGGATATTTGTTCCTGAAAAGATTGGCAATAGAATGCTGGTTGATGGGGGGGTTATTGATCGTGTCCCTGTGTCTGTCGTAAAATCGATGGGCGCTGATATTGTCATCGCTGTCGATGTTTCGCATGTAAATAAAAATGTGGAAATCAATTCTATATATGATGTGATTATGCAGAGTTTAGATATATTACAAATGGAGTTGGTCGAAAGCAGAGAGTTATCTTCAGACGTTATGATTCGACCACGGGTGGAGAAATTTAGTTCAAAAGCATTTACAAATATTGAGGAAATAATTAGTATTGGAGAAGAAGCAGCCAGTCAAAAAATTGAGAAAATTAAGGAATTGATTGAATCGTGGAAGGAGTCTCGAATAGATGAGCCGTAAAGGATATAGCCGCTCTTTCCTGCTAGCTGTCATTATTATTGTGTTATCAGCTTTTTACACCCTGCCCTATTATGTAACTAAGCCTGGGATGGCCCAGGAATTAGAACCGATTGTAGAGGTGGCCGGCGGTGATGACGCAGAGGGAAGCTTTATGCTGACTACGGTCAGAATGGGAAAGGCAAATATTTATGGGTACCTAGTTGCAAAAATGAGTAAATACCAAGAACTGTATCCGGAGGACGCTATCCGTGACACGGATGAATCGGATGAAGAATATAGTGAAAGACAACTTCATATGATGGATGGATCAAAAAACAGTGCCATTAAGATTGCTTACGAAAAAGCCGGGAAATCATTTTCGTTTGACTACCTGGGTGTGTATGTACTGGGTGTGATTAAAGGAATGCCTGCCTACGGGAAGCTTAAGCCAGGGGATCAAATAATAAAAGTGGATAACATAAAATTCCAATCCTCGGCAGAGTTTATTGAGTATATTGGGAAGAAGAAGGCGGATGACACCGTTTTAGTTACCTACATGCGTGAAGACACAGAAAAAACGGTAAAGATTTCTTTGCAAGCATTTAAAGACCAGCCTAAAAAAGTGGGGATGGGTATTAGCTTAGATGATTATAAAAAACCAGTTACTGATCCATCTATTACGATTAATACAGAGCAGATCGGCGGTCCTTCAGCTGGATTAATGTTCAGTTTAGAAATCTATAATCAGCTGACTGAAGGGGATATTACTTCAGGCTATCAAATTGCCGGAACGGGTACAATGTCCGAAGATGGAACCATTGGGCCCATTGGAGGAATCCAGCAAAAAATTGTTGCGGCAGATAAAACAGGTGCGGAAATCTTCTTTGCTCCAAATGAGAAGGGGATAAAAGGTTCTAATTATCAAGAGGCATTAATTGCGGCAGAAGATATAGACACTGATATGAAAATTGTCCCAGTTGATAGATTTGACGATGCGCTGGAGTATTTACATTCATTAGAAAAAAAATAATACAAAAAAACGTAAACGAACTGCACTTCTGCGCATCGTTTACGTTTTTTATCTATACCTACTTTCGATAGATGACTGGTGATTCGTATTCGCGCTTCAATAATAAGGACTGGAATGGTTCTCTTAGTCCTAATGTATAGATGGTAGAAGCCTGAATATCAGCGTGAATACTATCCTCCTTGAAAGAGGCCAGCCTTGAAACGAGAGGCAGAGAAATATGTTTTTTTATTTGTCGAAGATAGTCCTGCCCATTATCATTCATGCCTAGGATTCGAAGATAAGAGGGTGATTCTTGGAGTTTTTTTGTGGTCTCATTATTTGTCCCAGTAAGAATATGGACACAAACTCGTTGAAGTCTTGTCCAGGTGTATCGTTTAGTCTTAATATTTTCCATAAAATCATGGAAGCTTGTCGAGTGAAGTACCATTGATTTAAGGCGAAATTCAATGCCTTCGTCCATTTCGGCTATTTCAGCTAATTCAGCGTTAGAAGCGGAAAGGAGACGGTATTTCAATAAAGGCCAGTAGTTCTCCCATGTATGCAGTGAGCCATATGTACGCAGGTATCGAGTTAATTGATCAGCTGTTGTTTCAGGTACATATTGTTTAATCCTACTGATTGTACTCCCTGGCTCCGCGAGAGCCTTACGAATCCCAGTTGCGCTTGCAATAGGTTGTGCTCCAAGCTGTGTTTCATGGTAATCAGCTTGAATCCGTTTAATTGTAGAGGGAATAATATCGAAAGAATGATGTAAGGCAGTTTTTATGTATTCAAATCCAAGAATATTATTTGGCTTGCTTAGGTCAACTAATTTCAGTCCGTTTGACAGCTCTTGGTAAGCAAGTGATGCGGCTTTTGGATAACTATTGCCGCTGGATAGATAGTTACGGATAGCAGCGTCATAATTAGACTGATGTTTTGTCAGAAAATGATAGGCTTCCATAAATGGTTCTATCGATCCATCTTCACTTCCAAAACAAAATGAACTACATCCCAGTGCCTCTAAAATTGATATAGAGCCTCGTGCGAAGATTTCCGCATTTTGAGAAGCAAAGGGAGCGGGAAGTTCGATGACTAGATCTACACCGGCTGCAAGAGCCATTTCAGTCCGAGCCCATTTACTAACTAAGGCAGGTTCACCTCTTTGTAAAAACGGCCCGCTCATAACCGCAATAACAACGTCAGCTCCGGACGCGAGTCTGCTTTGTTCTACATGATACGCATGGCCGTTATGAAAGGGATTATATTCGACCACAAGTCCAACTGCTTTCATTGCTCATCGCTCCTTTTTTACAGGTTTTAAATGCTGTTTTCTGAAACAGCTAAACGTATGCTAAGTCAACATTTTAGCATATATACGGAGGTCCAGTAGTTCAGTATCGACAGTTTTATAAATAAATATTAGCCAGCATGTTTGCAAAATCGAAAAAAATGGATATGATAGAAGGAGCGGGATTATTTCCTGGGTACTTTACATGCAGTGTTTAACACTGTTCCTTCAAGCTTTATAGTGTAAAGAAAAAATATTGACAAACGGTAGATTGACAGATATAATTACCTTTGTTGCCTTGAGGTGATTCATTTGAAATGGACTATTAGCCAACTTCAAAAATTCCGGGATAAGAACCTGCAAATAGATGAATTTGTAGATGTTTCCGATATTAAGGAAAGAGAAAAACAAATCCTTGGAGTCTCTCCGATGCATGTAACGGGTAAAGCAGATGTTACGTCTGCTAGAGCAACATTCCACTTGCATATATCTGGAGAACTTATTTTGCCTTGTTCCCGGACACTGGTAGATGTGAACTTCCCGATTAATATCGATGCAACGGAAACCTTCTTTTTAGGTGCAGATAGTGCCTTATTAGAAGAAGATGGAGTAGCGGTGGCAAAAGGCGAGGTTGTGGATCTTATACCGGTAATTACAGAATTATTACTGCTAGAGATTCCGATGCAGGTTTTTTGTGAGGATGTCAATGCGGAAGGCGCTGCTCCTCATTCGGGGAAAGATTGGTCTGTTGTTTCTGAGGAAGAACTTCAGCAGAAGGTCGATCCAAGATTAGCAAAGCTTGCGAACTTTTTTGACAACGATAAAGAATCGTAATTGGGAAAAAGGAAGATAGAAGGCATCCGATCTTCATAGCTTCTTCATATTTTTTTAAGGAGGTGGGAATAATGGCTGTACCTTTTAGAAGAACGTCCAAAACTGTAAAAAGAAAACGTCGTACACACTTCAAACTTCAAGTACCTGGTATGGTTTCATGCCCAAACTGCGGTGAAATGAAACTTTCACACCGTATTTGTAAGGAATGTGGAACATACAAAGGTAAAGATGTTGTAAACAAATAATCGTATGCACAAAAGGAGAGTCTCTCCACTTGTGTAAACAAGGTTAGACAAACACAGGGATTAACATCATTCCTGTGTTTTTTGTTATGTTGTACGATGGTCATAAAATGAAAGAGGGGGAATTAACATGAAGGATGCGTGTTTGGTAGAGAGAAATGAATACGGTTACATGAAGATAACTATTAATCGTCCTGAAAAAAGAAATGCCGTTAATATTGAAGTAATGGAGTTAATTGACCGGGCTCTGGATTCAGCGGCTGTTGATGAAACAGTGAAAGTAGTGATCTTAACAGGAACAGGTGAAGATGCTTTTTGTTCTGGCGGTGATTTATCAGTCTTTCATAAACTGCGAACTGAAGAAGAATCCTTTGTCATGTTATCGAAAATGGGGGGGATTTTATACAAGCTAGCGATATTGCCAAAACCTACTATCGCTGTATTAAATGGCAGTGCGGTCGGTGGTGGTTGTGAAATTGCCTCCGCTTGTGATTTTCGATTGGCAAGAGAAGGAATTAACATTGGGTTTGTCCAAGGTACACTTGGGATCACGACGGGGTGGGGAGGTGCA
>NZ_JAZVJO010000127.1:0-5606 GCF_059453735.1 Peribacillus sp.
TATCTCCTTTGTCTCTCCAATATTTAAATAGATTATCCGATTATCTATTTGCCCTTGCACGTGTCGTGAACTTCCGTTTGGGTGTTAAGGATGTGGAATATGCCCGTAGTGCGAATGTATTCCGAGGCGGAAAAAGAAAGGAACGTGAATAAGGTTGGACGTTCGAAAAATAAGCACCTTGGCGATGTTTATTGCCTTATCCGCTGTAGGTGCGGCAATCAAAATTCCTTCTATCGTCGGCAGTTTAGCACTTGATAGTTTCCCTGCCCTTATAGCAGGTGTTTTGTTAGGGCCGATTTATGGGGGAATCGTGGCAGGTCTTGGGACCTGGATTTCTGCTATTATTAGCGGGATGCCGCTTGGTCCGCTGCATTTTATTATCGTGCTGGAAATGTTTATCTTAGTTTGGATGTTTAGTACGTTGTATATCGGCGGTCAAAAAATGGGGGCTATCACTCTGTTTTTGGTTGGAAATGCGCTTATTGCACCGCTGCCCTTCATGTTCATCATTAGTACATCATTTTACATTGCCTTGCTGCCTTCATTAATTACCGCAACCGTTATTAACTTAGTCATTGCGGTTATACTAATGCCAAAGCTCGTCCCTATTTTGAAAAAGATGATCTTCAAAGCGGGTCATGATTCATGAGAGATGTTTTAAACCTACCAGTTCAGGCTGGTGGTTCCTTGATTTTTGCCAGCGATAACAGCGGCGGAATCGGCATGAAGAAAGAGGATGTTGTGACGGCTTCCTATGATGTAGTAGCTTACTATTCGTTTCGAGTTGCAGTCATGGAGTGTATGGCTGCAAGTGCTGATCCGATGGCTGTGGTGATGGAGAATTTCTGCGGAGAACAAGCCTGGAGTGAATTAGAAGCAGGTGTCCGTCGAGGTCAAGCAGAGCTAGGGATTTCGATTCCCATTACGGGAAGTACAGAAAGCAATATGGAAATGGTTCAATCTGCCCTCGGTATTCTTGTTGTTGGTCAAAAGAAAGAGGAGAAAGAGAAAGTGGTGAGCGGGAAAATGGGCGTGATCGGCACCCCGCTTATGGGTGAGGGTGTGATCAATCATCCGGAGCTGATTGCACCACTCTCGCTCTTTAAATGGTGCTGTGAGCAAGAAAACATAACCATTCTCCCTGTAGGCTCAAAGGGCATTGCCAATGAGTGGCTGCATCTTGATTCAAGCGGGACGATTCCAAAGAGCCTTGAAAAACTTGATTTAAACGCGTCAGCAGGCCCTTCCACCTGCTTTATCATTGTATATGACCCAGAAATAGAAGCTGAAATCGCAGCTAAAGCTGGTCATTTGTTTCATCGATAATCAACAGGGTCTTGCATCTGCGAGACTCTTTTTTAATACATGCAAATGGAGGCGTAGAATGAGTAAAACGAATGCGATGCGAGTCCTTGATAAACAGAAAATATATTACCAATCCCTATCCTATAATAATGAAGATGGGAAAATTCACGGAACAGCGGTTGCTGAAAAGATTGGGAAACCAGCAGATCAGGTATTTAAGACGTTAGTTGCTTCGGGGGCTCCAGGACATATATATGTGTTTGTCATACCAGTAGCAGATGAATTAGATGTTAAGAAAGCAGCAAAAGCTGCTGGAGAGAAAAAAATTGAGATGCTGCCGGTCAAGGATCTGCAAAAGTGGACAGGCTATATTCGGGGAGGCTGCTCACCGATTGGCATGAAAAAGCTCTATCCAACGTTCATCGATCATACTGCAGAACAGCTGGAAACAATGATTGTGAGCGGTGGAAAAGTCGGATGCCAAATTGAGCTACCACCGCAAGAGTTATTGCAAATAACTAATGCCAAATCTATCGAGCTGACAAAGGCAAAGTAATGGGCTTTCACCTATTATAGACTTACTGCATAATCTGTAGCGAAACACGTTATCACAAAGGAGTGTTCGCACTTGAAGGGGAAAACTAGACATTACTTTGCAGGCGGGAATACAGCCCGCGGCTTTTACAGCTTATATGAAACAAATTTAGAAGATCTTGAGAAATTATTTATTCTTAAAGGTGGTCCAGGAACTGGGAAGTCAACGCTCATGAAGAAATTAGGCTTGGCTTGGGAAGAAAGAGGAATTGATGTTGAGTACTTACATTGTGCCTCAGACGCCCAGTCCATTGACGGAATCATTTTTCCAACACTTAAAGCGGGCATTGTTGATGGGACACCCCCACATGTAATTGAACCTAAGGCACCGGGCGCTGTTGAAGAATACGTAAACCTTGGAGCTGCGTGGAACTCGAGTCAACTTGGTGATAAAAAGGGAGACATCGTACAGTTAACAGAGGCTATCGGAATTGCTTATGAACAGGCATACAAACTATTTGCCGAGGCCCTTTCCGTACATGATGAATGGGAAGAAATCTATATTAATAATCTTAATTTTGCTAAGTTGAATCAATTAACCGAAAAGCTCATGACAAATTTTTTCGGTGAAATGGTTCTAAATAAAACCTCAGATGTTCGCCATCGCTTCTTAGGAGCAGCCACACCAACTGGGGCGGTTGATTATGTCCCGAATTTAACCAATGATATTCCAAAACGCTTCTTTTTAAAAGGCCGTCCAGGCAGCGGAAAATCGACCATGCTGAAGAAATTAGCAGCGGAAGCGAAGAAAAGAGGTTTTGATGTAGAAATCTATCATTGTGGGTTCGATCCGCATAGTGTGGATATGGTTATTGTCCGCGAATTGGGCTTGGCTATCTTTGATAGCACGGCTCCCCATGAATACTTTCCTAGCCGGGAAGGGGACGAAATTGTGGATATATATAAAACAGCCATACTACCAGCCACAGATGATATTTATGCTGAAGAAATAAAAGAGATTGCGGAAAGATACCGATCAAAAATGGCGGCGGCGACAAATTATCTCTCCCAAGCTAAAGAATTGCACGACAAGCTTGAAGAGATTTACATTGCGGCAATGGATTTCGAGAAAATTAATGAAATCCAGAAAACTCTTGAAGATAAAATGAACCAAATCGCCCTTCAGCATCAATAAAAAGTAACGAGAAACAGGCCTCTCATTTGAGCAGGTCTTTTTTTACTAATAACTATTACATGAAAAGCAGACAATAGAGCTATTCAGCTTGTTTCAACTGTTCTAAGAATGGTTACAGATATAGAGAGAGACTGCAAGAGAGAATCAGTCAGAAAAATCTGTTACAATGACAGAAACAGACAAACTAGAGGTGTATACAGTGATAAAAGCAATTGCAATCGATATGGATGGAACATTATTAAATAAAAAACAGAAAGTTAGTAAAGAAAACAAAGAAGCTATCGAGCGAGCGCAAGCTTGTGGGATAGAGGTAATTATTGCAACGGGGAGGACCTATCAGGAAGCGCGGTTTGCTCTGGACGAAACGAACCTTGAATGTCCGGTTATTGGTGTGAATGGAGCTGTCATTTTAACAAAATCAGGAGAAATTACAGCTTCAAATACGATGGATAAAAACGATGTCAAACAAGTGGTCGATTACTTAGAAAAGAAACAGATCTATTTTGAAATCTATACTAGTGAGGGTACGTATTCTAAAAACTACGAAAAATCAGCGGCTGCTCTTGTGGATGTTTATGTAACAGCTAACCCAGATATTGATCCAGTAGAGATTACTCAAATCGTTCATAACCGTCTTTCACTTGGGCAGGTGAAAACCATTCCAAATTATTATGAACTTCTGACTAAGAACAATCTAAATTATTATAAAATACTTATATTCTCTAATGATCTAGAACTACTAGGAGAAGCTGGGGGAGAGCTGAAGCAAATAGAAAGTCTTGCGGTTACCTCGTCGGGCCATGGAAACTTGGAAATTTCTCATGCACAGGCACAGAAGGGAATTGCACTTGAAATCTATCTGCAGGAAAAAGGCATCACCCTAAATGAAACGATGGCCATCGGAGATAATTTTAACGATATGTCCATGTTTGAACGGGTTGGACGAGCGGTTGCAATGGGTAATGCGCCGGCAGAAATAAAGAAAATATGTCATTTGACGACAGGTATAAATGATGAAAGCGGCGTTGCACAAGCCATACACGCTGCTTTAAATGAACAATTGGTAAAGTAGAATTATTTCTGGGGGGAGAAAATGAAGAAAAAGCTGCTGATTGTACTAATTGTATTACTTTTCGCAGGTTGTTCACTGAAAGATATAACCCAACAGGATCATTCTGAGAACGAGAATCTGCAAATGGAACAGACAGGGAAGACAGCAAGTGATAAGCCTGAAGTATTGCTCAGTGGGCTTGACGCACCATGGTCTATTCAAGAAGTGGAGGAAACCTTGTTTGTATCAGAACGTACGGGTTCCATTGTGCAATTAAAGGACGGAAAAGTGAAACGCGAACCTGTGGAGTTAAAAGAAGAACTGTCTGAAGAATCTGAGGCAGGTCTGCTGGGCTTTTTACTCGCGCCAGGATTTGAAGACAGCGGCCAAGGGTTTGCTTATTATACATATGAATCAGGTGGAGTACCTGTCAACCGGGTAGTCACTCTTCAATATGAAGAGGGAAGCTGGAAAGAAACGACTGTATTACTTGACCAGATACCCAGCGGGAACTATCACCATGGCGGACGGATTAAAATTGGCTTTGATAACAAGCTGTATGTAACAACTGGTGATGCTAAACAAGGAGAGATTGCACAGGATGTAAACTCTCTTGGCGGTAAAATACTCCGCATGAATTTAGATGGAAGTATACCAGACGACAATCCTTTTCCTAACTCATATGTCTACTCTTATGGCCACCGAAACCCTCAAGGACTTACGTGGGATTTGGAAGGAAGATTATACAGCAGTGAGCACGGAGAATCTGGGAAAGATGAATTAAATCAAATTGAACCAGGAAAAAATTATGGGTGGCCGAAGATTGAAGGCGGTGAAAAGAAAGAAGGGATGGAAACACCCCTTATCCATGCAGGTGACAATACATGGGCTCCTTCCGGGATTGCTTATAACAATGGCAAAATCTATATCGCCTCATTAAGAGGTGAAGCCTTAAAGGCCTATGATATTGTAACAAAAAACATGAAAGATATCGTAACCGATCAAGGGCGCATACGTGACGTCTACATTGATGGAACGTACCTCTACTTCATCAGCAACAATACTGATGGCCGAGGCAAACCTAATAAAAAAGATGACAGACTCTACCGAATACCACTAAGTAATCTTAAATAATTTTGTATGAAACTAAAAAATACGGGACATACTATAAGTACGATGATTTAAATGTTATTCCCCTATTTGACTGTCTGCTCCCCCGCAGGCAGTTTTTTTTATTTTAGTGAAAAATTGTGAAAAACATCACATTGTTACAGGCAGAAAAAAATCGTTCAGGCAGCTGACTGTGCAGAACAGAGGAAAAAGTGTGCAGAATAGGTGGATTAGTGTGCAAATGAAGCGTATTTCTGTGCAAAAGGAACCAAACTCTGTGCAGTTCGACCAATTTTCTGTGCAAAAGCATTTTTGAGAAGAGCGGGACCCAGTTCAGCTGGTTTTGTTGAAAAGGAGTCAATAATCAAGGCCAAAGCAGCCAATCCAGATGCGTAAAGGCAAGATACCCTA
>NZ_JAZVJO010000128.1:0-12533 GCF_059453735.1 Peribacillus sp.
GACATCATGGCGGATATGGCCAAGGTGGTTACGGACAAGGCGGGTATGGTCAGCAAGGATAATTAGCCATCCAACATAGAATGGTTTTTCTTGGAGTAGATAATCCATCGTCATTTTGCCGAAAATATAAAAGATGGTCAACCATCAAATGATCGGATGAGGAGCGGATGCTACTATGGCTACAAGGCAATCAATCGGCATGTGCATACAGCAATGTGAAAATGCTCTTAGTTATGCTCAGGATCAATATCAGGACGGATCCAGGCAGGAGCATTATGGAGACGAGACATATGTGCAATCACAAGCGACTCTGCAGGAAGCAATGAATGATCTAGAAAAACTTCTGGGCAGTGCGAACGATCAACAAAGAGAACAGCTGTATCGTATGAGAATGCAGCTTCAGCAAATGCAATACAATATGGTTAGGCTAGACCATTAACCATGCAGGAAGGTTGTCGAGAAAACATCTCGACAACCTTTTTTGAGGCTTTTGCACATCAAAGTACCTGATTTGCACAGAAACTAGCTCTTTCTGCACAGATATGGGCATCAAGTGCACACAAAATCACGAATTCTGCACACCTTTCCGTCTGTTCTGCACAGAAGAGACGGAAATTAACCGGCAGCACAGGCTCAAGTGTAAGTCTTCCTTTTATAGCTAATTGCCTTCAAATAAAGTTATATACAACGAAACTTTTTGTTCTTTTTTGCATATATAAAGGAAAACATGACCAAAATGATTCATAGCAGTACTTGCTTTTATCGAGATTATTTACTAAAATACCTATATAATTAAATATTCAAATTGGCTATGAAAAGGAGTAGTACCGATTAGAACCTGTTTAGAGAGTTGGCGGATGGTGCAAGCCAATCAGGAGTGATCGCGAACTCGCCTTGGAGTTACGGGTATGAAGTGTAGTAGTACTCGGCGTAGGGTCCACGTTACGGATGTTTGAGCGGGGTGACGAATATAGTCGCCAATCTGGGTGGTACCGCGGGAAGATATACATAATCCTCTCGTCCCTTTTATACAGGGATGAGGGGTTTTTTTATTGTAATTCCATATTGGTATAGGAGGAAAACAAAATGAGTTTTGATCATATTTCGATTGAAAAGAAATGGCAGAAGTTTTGGGAAGAAAATAAAACGTTTAAAACGGGTGAAGAAAGCGGCAAGCGGAAATTTTATGCGCTTGATATGTTTCCTTTCCCATCAGGTGCCGGGCTTCATGTTGGTCATCCTGAAGGATACACAGCGAGTGATATTTTAGCACGGGTAAAACGGATGCAAGGCTGTAATGTGCTCCACCCAATCGGCTGGGATGCATTTGGTCTTCCAGCAGAGCAGTATGCGCTGGATACTGGGAATGATCCAGCAGAATTTACAGAGCATAATATTAATACGTTCCGCCGTCAAATTAAGGCATTGGGCTTTTCGTATGATTGGGATCGTGAAATTGATACAACGGATCCAAGTTATTTTAAATGGACCCAATGGATCTTTATTAAATTATATGAAAAAGGCTTAGCATACGTTGATGAAGTGGCAGTGAATTGGTGCCCAGCGTTAGGAACCGTTCTTGCTAATGAAGAAGTAATTGATGGGAAAAGTGAACGAGGAGGTCATCCGGTTGAACGACGTCCAATGAAGCAGTGGATGCTTCGAATTACGGCTTATGCTGATCGTTTGATTGATGATTTGGATGATGTAGATTGGCCTGAGAATATCAAAGACATGCAGCGGAATTGGATCGGCCGTTCAGAAGGTGCAGAAGTTACATTTAGTATTGAAGGACATGATGAGACATTTACTGTATTCACCACACGTCCAGATACACTATTTGGTGCAACGTATGCGGTATTGGCACCAGAGCACCCATTTGTTGATAAAATCACAACAGCTGCTCAGAACGAGGCTGTTCAAGCTTATTTAGATCAAGTGAAACATAAGAGTGATTTAGAAAGAACCGATTTAGCTAAAGACAAATCAGGTGTATTCACTGGGGCTTATGCAATTAACCCGGTTAATGGTGAAAAAATGCCGATTTGGATAGCTGATTATGTGTTAATCAGTTATGGAACGGGTGCTATCATGGCAGTCCCTGCTCATGATGAGCGTGATTATGAATTTGCAGTCAAATTCAATTTGCCAATTAAGGAAGTTGTAGCTGGCGGAGATGTAACAACTGAAGCTTATACGGGCGATGGATTGCATGTAAACTCTGACTTCTTAGATGGATTGAACAAAGAAGAGGGTATATCAGCCATGATTAAATGGTTAGAGGAAAAAGAAATTGGAACGAAGAAAGTTACCTTCCGTTTGCGTGATTGGTTGTTCAGTCGTCAACGCTATTGGGGTGAGCCAATTCCAATCATACATTGGGAAGATGGCTCGATTGAAGCACTTAAAGAAGAAGAGCTTCCGTTGTTACTTCCTAAATCAAATGACATCAAACCATCGGGCACAGGGGAATCACCACTTGCTAAGATAAGCGAATGGGTGAATGTTGTCGATGAAAATGGACGTAAAGGCCGCCGTGAAACCAATACAATGCCAAACTGGGCTGGCAGCAGCTGGTACTATTTACGTTATATTGACCCAGATAATGATCAAGTGTTAGCCGATCCTGAGAAATTAAAAGAATGGCTTCCAGTTGATATCTATATCGGCGGCGCAGAGCATGCAGTGCTTCATTTACTTTACGCACGCTTCTGGCATAAATTCTTATATGATATCGGTGTGGTCTCAACTAAAGAACCTTTCCAAAATCTTTTCAACCAAGGAATGATATTGGGAGAAAATAACGAAAAAATGAGTAAATCAAAAGGAAATGTTGTAAATCCTGATGATATTGTTGAAAGCCATGGAGCAGATACACTTCGCATGTATGAGATGTTCATGGGACCACTTGATGCATCGATTGCTTGGTCAAATAACGGGCTTGATGGTTCACGCCGTTTCCTTGACCGCATTTGGCGCTTGCTGACAGATGAGAATGGCAACATTGCCGGCAGTATTGTTGAAACTGATGATTTGGCTCAGCTAGAGAAAATCTACCATCAAACGGTTAAAAAAGTGACCGAGAATTTCGAAGAGCTTAAGTTCAATACGGCTATTTCACAATTAATGGTCTTCATTAACGAGGCATATAAAGCAGAAGTAATGCCGAAAGTATTTATTGAAGGCTTTGTTAAATTGCTTTCACCGGTTGCACCTCATATTGCTGAAGAGCTATGGGAGAAACTAGGCCACACAGACACGATTACTTATGAAACATGGCCTGCTTACGACGAAGCGAAGCTTGTGGATGATGAAGTCGAAATCGTCATTCAGATCAACGGTAAAATGAAGGTTAAACTAATGGTTCCAACGGATACACCAAAGGAAAAATTAGAAGAAATTGCAATGGGTGATCACACCATCAAAGAACAAATCGATGGCAAAACGATTCGCAAGGTAATTGCGGTTCCAGGGAAACTAGTCAATATCGTTGCTAACTAAGTAGTAGAAGCTCCCCCTGGGAGCTTCTTTCTAATAAAAGGGAAATAAATGAATAGAGGTGCAGAAATGGAAGCGATTAAAGAAATAACCCCTAAAGATCTGGAAGCAAAAGTGGAAGCAGGAGAAGAGTTAGAAATAATTGATGTACGTGAAGATGATGAAGTGGAAAATGGAATGATTGAAGGAGCCAAGCATATCCGGATGAACGATATTCCTGGAAACCTAGACCAATTTGATAAAGAAAAAGAATATATCTTTGTATGTCATTCAGGTGGACGAAGTCAGAATGTCTGCTATTACTTGCAGGAACGGGGATATAAAACGGTCAATATGGTTGGCGGTATGAGTCATTGGACTGGAGAAATTGTCTTTTAAATACTGTATAAAAAGATAGGAATCTGGACACGCTGTTTAAAAAAGGCAGGGGAGAGCCATGATTCAAGTGAAGCTTTTTGATTATGAACATGAGAAAGATCTTGAGCATGAAATGAATATGTTTCTTAAACATATTCATAACCGTGAGATTGTGGATATCAAATACAATATCGCAACCTCTGGAGAAGATGATGATAACCAAATTTATTGCTTCAGCGCAATGATTATTTATGAAAAATAAGAAGCAGTGCACCCATGGATGCACTGCTTCTTATTTTTTTCTTATATCATAAACTTTTGCTGTAAATCGCTGCATTTTGTCCGGCTAGTTTCCCGGTAACAAGAGCAGAAGTAATATTGTATCCACCTGTATAACCATGAATGTCTAAAATCTCACCACAGAAATAGAGGCCGTCCATTACTTTTGAGGCCATTTCTTTTGGGTGGATTTCCTTAATAGAAACCCCGCCGCCAGTGACGAACGCTTTTTCTAGCGGTTGTGTGCCATAAACGGTGAATTGAAAGTCTTTGCAAAGCTCAGCGAAGCGACGGATTTTATCGTGTGCAATCACGGTACCTTGCTCTTGTAGATCAATTCCGCTTTTCTCTAGTAAGAAGTGAAGATAGCGTTCTGGAAGAAGACCTTTAAGGGTGTTTTTAATTGCCTTTTTTGGGTCCGTTTTAATACTCTTCATGACTTCTTGAAAAATATCTTCTTGGTTCCTCTCAGGCAGTACATCCAGCTTCATTGTGATCGTAGGTGTTTTGAATTTCCTCAGTGCTTTGACAACAAATTGACTGCATCTTAATACGGCAGGACCTGACACACCGAAATGGGTGAAAATCATATCCATTTTATGTGTAATAAGTGCCTTGCCTTTTGGGTTCAACACACTTAATGATACGTCTCTAAGTGATAGCCCTTGTAATTCCTTACTTTTAATAAAATGTTCGTGACTAAGTAAGGGAACCTCTGTAGGAAACAGCTCAGTAATGGTATGACCTGCTTTTTCAGCCCATGCATATCCATCTCCGGTTGAGCCCGTTTGTGGGACGGATTTCCCGCCAACGGCTATAACGACTGCATCTGCAGTAAATGTTTGACCGTTTTTTAGTAAGACACCAGACGTTCTTCCATTTTCATATAACACGTCCTGTACAGGCGAATTTTTATAAATAGTCACGTTTAATTCTTTCAGCCTGTCGAGTAAAGCATCCACGACACTTTGGGCTTTATTATTGACAGGGAACATTCGGCCGTGATCTTCTTCTTTCAATTCAACCCCGAGATTTTCAAAGAACGCAATAATGTCTTCGTTGTTAAATTCGGAAAAGGCACTGTATAGAAATCGTCCGTTCCCGGGAATGTGCTTAATAATTTCATCAATGGTCAGCCGATTTGTCACATTACAGCGGCCGCCGCCGGAAATGGCTAGTTTTCTACCTAGCTTTTCCCCTTTATCAATGAGCAGTACCTTTGCTCCTTGTTCACCTGCTGCGATCGCTGCCATCAAACCAGATGGACCGCCGCCAATTATAATTACATGTTCATTCATTCATATCACCAGTTTCTTTTTTCAGTTCCTCTATTATAAAGCATAGCTGGTTCACTTGTAAAAAAAGTACAAAAGCTTTGTCTTGTGAGGGATGTGGAATGTTTGTTAAAATGCTTAAGGTATATCAATTCATCAAAAATATTTATTGGTCATGGTTTAAGTGATGTTATCGGAATGAATTATGGTAAGATAAAGAGATTGTACGTAACTGACATAGGCAGGAAGGGATTAAGATGTCATCTAAGTTATTAAAGGGCGCGTTTATATTAACGCTCGGTTCGGTTTTATCAAAGGTTCTTGGATTATTATATGTTATTCCATTCGACGCATTACTAGGTGAAAAGGGCGCTGGCCTTTATTCCTATGCTTATATTCCCTATACGATTTTCATTAGTTTAGCGACGGCTGGTATGCCGCTTGCCGTCTCCAAAACGGTTTCAAAGTATAATGCTTTGGAAGAATATGCAGTTAGTCAAAAATTATTTAAATCCAGTCTGAAGCTGATGGCTGTTACAGGCTTTCTAGCTTTTTTGGTCATGTATTCAATGGCGCCGCTGTTTGCAGACTATATTGCGGAAGGAAATAAGGACGGTTTTTCAGCAAGCGATATCAGCTCGGTTATTCGAGCGGTCAGTTTTGCATTAATTTTCATTCCGTTTATGAGTATTATCCGTGGTTATTTTCAAGGCCATCAATTCATGGAGCCGACAGCTTATTCACAGGTCGTTGAACAGCTGGTCCGGATTGTCTTTCTACTAACCGGTGCGTTTGTCGTTATCAAAGTATTGGACGGCGATCTGGTTACAGCGGTTAGCGTGGCAACATTTGCGGCTGCAATTGGTGCGATAGGCGGTCTATTTGTATTACTTTGGTATTGGAAAAAGCAAAAACCATATTTACAAGACCTGTTGTCGAGAGATAAAGGAACGATGGATATTTCCTTGCCGCAAATTTATAAAGAAATTTTCGTATCATCAATCCCATTCATATTTGTAGGGATTGCCATGTCACTCTTCCAGCTGGCTGATATTCTAACCTTTAGCCGAGCGATGGTAGCAGCAGGACTTGGTGATATTGCGGACAAGGCTTTTGGGATACTTAACTTTAATGCACAAAAGCTTGTGGTCATTCCAATGACCTTGGCAACGGCCTTTTCAATGGCCTTGCTGCCATCGGTGACTAAAGCGTATGTGAGCAGAGATAATAAAGAGTTCCGTCATCATCTGGATCAAGCGTTCCAAATTCTTTTATTTGTGACCATTCCTGCGGTAGTCGGAATGTCCATTTTAGCTAGTCCTATTTATACGGCTTTTTATTCGTATAGCCCGCTTGGTTCAAGTATCCTAGCGACATATGCGCCTACATCAATTTTATTTGCCCTATTTTCAGTATCTGCAGCTGTATTACAGGGAATTAATCAACAAAAATTCACTGTGCTCAGCTTACTGACAGGATTCTTAATTAAACTATCAGTGAATATTCCCTTTATTGAAATGTTTGGTGCGGAAGGTGCCGTATATGCAACCACACTTGGTTATTTAGCAGCCTGTATTATGAATTTGTATTTCATTCGGTACTTTACAGGATACAGCTATAGACTGGTGATTAAGAGGACTGTTTTAATGTTTGTCTTTGCTGGGGTTATGGCCTTAATCGTATGGGGTCTTGAAGGATTATTAGGTCTATTCCTAGATGAGAAAAAAACCTTTCAAGCCATTATCATTACAGTAATTAGTGCGGTCTTTGGCGGTTTAGTTTATGCACTGTTATCATTAAAGAGTAAATTAGCTCATCGCTTATTAGGCAGCCGCATTGATCGGTTGAAAAAAAAGTTAGGCCTATAAGGCATCGAAGAGATGGATAACTGGAGGGAAAAATAGATGAGGATAGATAAGCTGCTTGCTAATATAGGCTATGGAACCCGTAAAGAAGTGAAGAAAATGTTAAAGACAGGTGCAGTATTGGTAAATGAGCATGCAGTTAAAGATGCAAAAGCGCATGTTGATCCGATTCAAGACCGCGTCACGGTACACGGTGAGTTAGTTGAGTATAAAGAATTCATCTATTTAATGATGAATAAGCCGCCTGGAGTAATTTCGGCGACAGAAGACAATTTTCAAGAAACGGTTATTGATCTTCTAAGTCCTGAGCATGCTGCCTATGAGCCCTTCCCCGTTGGAAGACTTGATAAGGATACAGAAGGCTTGCTCCTAATTACAAATGATGGGAAGCTGACGCATAAACTCCTTTCGCCTAAAAAACACGTACCAAAACTTTACTTCGCAGTCATTGAGGGAATGGTGACGGAAGAAGACATTGAGGCATTTCGTAACGGGGTCACGTTTGACGATGGTTATCTAACAAAGCCGGCTGTGCTGCAGATTCTAAAATCAGGAGAAACTTCTGAAATTGAGATCGCCATTATGGAAGGTAAGTTTCACCAAGTGAAGCGGATGTTTGAGGCAGTTGGGAAACGAGTAACCTATCTTAAACGAATTTCAATGGGAAGTTTGGAACTCGATGAGAGTCTTGAACTTGGCACCTATCGGGAATTGACTTTGGATGAACTTGAGGGACTGCAAAACAGCCCCGCAGGGTTAAGTGAAGAAACAAATGAATAACGAAAAAAGAGGCGGACTGGGGTCCGCCTCTTTTTTCGTTATTTCATGCAATCAAGAAGATATTTTAACTCGCTTACTTGTTGTGGTCCAAACACCACGGCTTGGGCTTTTAACTAAATCATTATAAGCCAACACATTTAAATCGCGCTGTATGGTTCGAGGAGTGATGCCAAATTCTTCTACAAGCTCTTGCGTAGAAACCGTACCGTTATTACTGATGAACATATAAACGGATTTAATACGGGTTAACATGCGATTTGTTGAAGGTTTCAAAAAATCACTCCCTTGCTCTTTTTCATTGTCCAAAACAAATGAAAACACAAACGGATATACTGGGCAGTATGACAGTGCCACTATGTAATTGCTATACCACCCTTAAAGCTCCTCATAAACATCCATGAAATAACAAGTTCATTTGCCTTCATTTTACCTCTTTTTACAGCACATTTCTAGAGAAATACGATGAATTAACAAAATATTAAATTTTTTACTATTATAATACGCAAACTATATATTTTTTATACCTGATACGGTCAAAGAGGTTGAAAAAAAGAAATGGTTCTAAAGACTCATGTTAAAAATTAGGATTATTACTATATAATGAAATTTGTTGTCTTTTTAAGGAAAAATAGTAGTTGATAAGTCAGCTGTTATTTCTCCTTTAGGCATAACGTAACCAGGAATACCTATTAATATGTATATCAGGAGGAAAAAGATTGGATTCAACATTACGTAACAGGCTCGTTCATTCGAAAGAAACTCTATACTTTGCATTAACGATTATTGTCAGTATCACCGCTTATATTTTCTTGCTTTTTTCTTTTATTGGGATAGCTATTATAGCTGCAATCATCCTTTTTTCATATTTTTTTCATGCTCTTTCGATGGCATCCATCCGCCGCAATGGCATTCGTATCAGTGAAAAACAATTTCCTGATATTTATCGTAAAGCACAAGGATTAGCTTCTGATATGGAATTGGTGAAAATGCCATCCATCTATGTTTTGGAGTCATCTGGTTTTCTCAATGCGTTTGCTACCCGATTCTTTGGCAAAAATATGGTGGTGGTTTACTCCGAAATCTTTGATCTGAGTGAAGAGGGAAAAGAAGACCAGCTATTATTTGTACTGGCTCATGAATTTGCTCATCTTAAACGCCGCCATGTATTAGTGCATTTTCTGCTTCTTCCAGCCATGTTTATTCCGTTTCTTGGAGAAGCCTATCTACGAGGTTGTGAATACACATGTGATCGTTATGCTGCTTTTTATGTCAATCAATTTGAAGCATCGAAACAGGCATTAACCATGCTTGCTATCGGAAAGAAACTTGCCCCGAAAGTGAATCAAGAAGCTTTCATTGACCAAATCAACGAAGAATCAGGTTTTTTCGCATGGTTAAGTGAGAAACTGTCGTCACATCCAGACTTACCGAAACGGTTAAATGCCCTCGATTATTGGGTTGACCCTGAGCATCACCACATACGGAAAGAAAAAAGGTCAAGAGTCGTGATGGGTGTCTTTGGAATGATCGTGATAGGTATCATGATTCCAGCAGGTATTGTATACGCCATTTATAAAACAGATGTACTCGAATCAGTAGGGGAGCTTTTTAATGAGGAGTATCTAGAAACGGATAATGCCTTGTTAGCAGCTGTCGAAGATAATGATGTATCCGTACTACAAGACTTAATTGATAATGGCGAAGACATGTTTATAACAGATGATATGGGTTCTACTGCCCTTCATTATGCTGTGGATATGAGCAGCTATGATACGGCAGCCTTCTTAATAGAGAAGGACATTGATATTGATGCTCAAGATGACTATGGATCAACTGCCTTAATGAATGCAGTCTATCATGAGGATATCGACATGGTTAAATTATTGATTGAAAAAGGTGCCGACCCGTCGATAAAAGATGAAGATGGTGATACAGCTGCTGATTATGCTTCCTACTCTGAAAATCAAGAATTACTGGATTTGCTGGAAAACTAAAATCGTGAAAACCGCCATTTATTCAGGCGGTTTTTTTTGAATTAATTGTTCGATACTTATAGAATTCTATATTCGAATTATATTGAATATTCAAAATCACTATTGTATATTAATGGTAAAAGGGTCTAGGAGGGAAAAAATGAACGTTCTTGATACGTCATTTAAACGAAGAAGCTTTGAGGTAGAATTCAAAACCTCCCCTTTATTTGAATGTGCGCTGGGGATTGCCATGATTACCTATCCAAAGCTTCACGAACAGTTGGAAAAAACGAAAGTTGAATTAGAGCAGTTACGAAAATCTGTTTCCAGGGAACTACAAGCTGAGCTCGATTATTGTCAGCAGCATAATACCTGGAAAATGATTTTGCAGCTTCTGCACCAGCAAGATTTTTTTTCTCTTCAAGATTTTTTAGATTTTCTGGATGAAATGAATCCTCAACAGTTTACCTATTCAGTTCTTCCTTATTTGGATGAATCCCAACAGGCTAATCGAATGCTTGCCTCTGAGAGAGATCATCAGGCCATAAAGGAGATGGCTGCAGCTTGTATGGATCATGTGTTTTTTCCTCAAATGATTACCTTTATCTCAGAAACAGAAACCAGTAAACTCATTTTACATATTAAACAACTAATGGAAGGCTGGACTCATGAAGTAATGAAGAAGGAAGAAGTCGAACAAATTTTACAGCGGGATGTCTTGGAGAAACAACAACGGCTTGCACAATCATCACCCGAAAAAGTTGTTCAATGGTCAACAGGGTCAGTCTATAAACCGGAAGTAAATGTTGAACGTGTTCTATTAATTCCTCATATCATTTATCGACCTTGGACAATTGAAGCGAATTTGGAGCGAACGAAAGTATTTTATTATCCAGTCAGTGATGCTAGTTTACACGGAATGCAAGACAACGCTCAGCCTCCCGCATATTTAGTTCAGGCTTATAAAGCGCTGGCAGATGATAAAAGACTTTGTATTCTTAAGCTGTTATCTGATTCTAATATGTCATTAAAAGAACTGACTGACATTCTCGATATTGGCAAAACAACCATTCACCATCATTTAGCGATATTAAGATCTGCGCATATGGTTAATGTCACTGGTGCCATCTATTCCTTAGATAAGACAGCGCTTAGCGGATATGAAGCAGGTTTACTAGATTATCTGAATGTGGAGGTGACTAGTGAAAAATAGAGAACGTTTTAATCTTCAATTAGTTGTTACGAGCCAGATGTTTTCAACATTTGCAAGTGTTTCTGGAACGTTTGTAATCGGCTGGATGGTATTTGAACTCACCGGTTCGAAGGCGGCTATGGGTAGTTTGTGGCTTGTTAGTATCAGTGCCCAGATGCTCGTTCAGTTCTTAGTCGGACCGATTATTGATAGGTATAAGCGGACTTCAGTGATGAAGTTGACCGAGCTTGTTCGGCTTCTTTCTTACGGGGCTATTCTCTTGTTTCAGATGGCTGGTCAGAGCTCGGTTGCTGTATTATATATCGTTTCATTTCTCAGTTCATTAGCTGTTTATGATGCTGCAGCGAATGCCTTGATTCCAAAGTGGGTACACCGTCGTATTTTAGTGAAAATCAATGCGAAAATCTCGGGGCTTGTTCAATTGGCCCGATTCGTAAGTTTGCCTATATCTGGTTTACTGGTTGGGATGTATGGAACGAAGATTACACTTGAAATCATTATTGTCATGTTTTTACTCTCATTAGCAGCCTTAGTTTGCACCCTAGAGAAACGGGCTAAGGTTCAACGTAAGCAAACCTGGGGGAACCAGTTTAAAATGGGATTAGCTATTTATAAAAATCAAAAAATACTTCTGATATTGGGCGTATTGGTCTCTTTTACAAGTTTCGGAGTGTTTGCCACACAAGCGATGTATATTCCTTATGTGACGGAAATCCTTGGCGGAACCTCATCTGCCTACGGCTTTTTTGCGGCGGCGTTTCCATTAGGGTACATAGCGGGGACTGTTATCGTAGGCAGACTGAGGGAACCAAAAGCTCTGTATCCTATTATGCTTACGACACTATGCTTTGGTGGTCTTACCTACATTGCTTTGGGGAGTACAACCATGTTTTGGGCTGCGTGTTTAATTGAGTTAGCTGCAGGAATGGCCATGCCTTTTTGGAATGTGTACAGTTCAACTCTCTATCATCGGCTTGTACCTGAAGAGATTATGGGGCAGGTGTTATCCGTCCGCTTTCTGCTCACCAAAGCAGCGGCACCGCTTGGTATCATATACGGAACCTTCTGTGCAACGACATTTGGTCTGCCCGCGCTTTTTCTCTCGGTTGGTATTCTGATTTGTCTTGTATCGGGTGTAGGAATGGCTTTTGTAAGAGTCTTTACAAATTTTTCTTTTAACTAGTTACTGGACTCCTACGTGATTGTCGACAACTGATCAGACTGGATTATGGCTCTTTAAATGGGAATGGAGAATGTTTATTTTTTCATCTAGTTCTATCCCATATGTAATACT
>NZ_JAZVJO010000129.1:0-3602 GCF_059453735.1 Peribacillus sp.
ATCATCGACAGAACTGTTCATATGGGTAAGGTAATCATCCTCGTTATTGAACCGATCATAGGCGTCTCGACGCAGACCAAACAAATCGAATAGCAGCACGGTGGCTTGGTTATGAATCATCCCGCCTGTTTTTTCTGCTTCCACACAAAATTGAATAAGTGCTTCGCCGACATCTGAAAATTCAAATGAAAGAAAAGCAGTATTAAACAATTCATAGCTATCCACTTTAAAGGTGACGTGTGTCGTGTCGAGATGTTGACTACTGCTGTACTCATGAAGGAACTTTTCGATTACCCGTTTTCGATAAACATTACTATGCTTTTGCCCTTTATAATCATAGTGAAGCTGCTTCATGAGTGTTTCAAAATTAAGGTGGGCAATATGAGGCGACATAATCTCATCAGCTGCTAAGCATAGAATAGCCCAGAAATCGGCAAATGAAAGATCGTGCATCGATGGCTCCACATACCATAAATCTTTATTCTGTAAAAATACTCTTACCTTATCCATTTGAGTGGCCATGATCAACTTTTTTTCTGATGAAGTTTCGCTAAAGCTTGCTGTAAGTCTGTCAATCCGGTTTTCAAAGTCTTCACTGAAATCTTGTTGAAAAGGCTTTTCTATGGTAGAGCTCACGTCATTTTTCACGTTGAGCCATAACTCATCAGAAACAGCGGCAATAATGCATTCGTTTAAAATATAGAGCAGTTCTTTTGCGGTTTTGTCATCGTAATAGGACCGCATCGTTTCCACTAATTCACTGCTAGCGCTGAGTCTCGTCTCACCACGGAGATATTGGCCGATTAAGCCATGGGTTTTGATTAACGTAAAGAGAAGGGGTTTATCGTAGCCCAAATAATCTTCCCAAAAGATATGCGCGGATCCCTCATTATGTGCCATTAGATTATAGCCTTTTTCCAGCCAATTCTTTCTTTGTTCTGCAGTTCCTCCTTTTGCCGCTTCACCATACGATAAGACGACTGCCAATTGCCAATACATTTCATCAGTGAGAACTGGATCTTTTTTTTCTTCAAGAATAACGAGGGTACGATACACATACTGAATGACTCGGTTAGTGGAAAGTTCCTGAAGCGAATGGATGTGTTCAAAATTCTGGTGAATTTCCTCAGCGGAAACTAAATACTGCAGCCAAGATGGAAGATTAGAAGATTCTTTCCTTTCTAGGTAATCTTGGATATATTCTAAATGAGTTTTATTTATAAAATGATTCATGAAAGTATCTCCTTAAACTGTTTTATACCATTTTAAGGTAAACTATAGGAAAATATCAACTATTGGGTAACTTAGACTGATAGCTTGATTGAGCAGAGTGATTGAGAGTTAGGGAAGAATCAAGTGCCAGTAGGAAGAATGTTTCCTAGTTAGGGAAGAATTAATTCAAGTCGAACGTATTCCTCTCAATTTTTATTATATAATGTGATATAGTATTTCAATGAAATTAGTATACTAAAAAAGTGTGATCATGTTAGAGAGAAGATGATGAAAGAATGTCACCTACTGGAATTCGGGAACAAAAGAAGAGTAAACGTTACAAGAGTATCGTTCTTACCGCTGAAAAGCTATTTCTCGAGAACGGCTTGGATACAGTACAAATGCAAGATGTGGCTGATGCTGAAGGAATTGGAATTGCCACTTTGTTTAGATATTTTCCTAAAAAAGATAAATTGATCGTTGCAGTAGCAGTATGTAACCTAGAAAAGAATATTGAGCATTTTGAAAAAATAGCCTCGACCAATAGCTCTAGCTTTGAAAGAGTCGAACAAATTTTAGATTATCTGATGATACATTCTATGAATCAGCTGAGCAAATCTGCGAAATTTCGAGAAGCATTTGAAAGCTATGCATCGTTTGCACAAAAACCTCTAGAGGACATCGAAGACTATCTAGAAGTTCAAAAGACAATCACACAAATTCTCATGAAGATTATTGAAGATGGAAAAATAGATGGTTCGATTCGAAGTGATATTCCGGTCAAAGAAGCGTTGATCACCATTATTAATGCCTTTGGAAACTTCGGAAGCAATATAGCCTTAAAAGCTTCTATTGCTTACTTAGAGGAAGATGTTGCTCCCGTTATTCAACAAACGTTGTTAAAAGAAATGCTGCTATCCTATTTACGACCTTAAAGAGCCGATGCTTCGGCTCTTCTTTAAATTGAAGGGTTTATCCATTCATTTGGAGAATGAAGTATAAAACCAGTAAAGGAGAAAAAATGAGCATTCACATTGAACAAATAAGAGAAATTGATCGGATGAAGATGGTTTCATTTCTAAAACTCTGTTTTGAAAAAGAGTCGTATTTAAATATTTTGAACAGTCCTAACTTAAAAGCTGCCTATGCGGCATATTGCGGTGAAGAACTACAAGGGATGATCTTCGCGTGGGTGAGCAAGTTTCATCCACATTGCACGTATATTCGTCTACTTTGTAACCCTTTATATCCTGAAAAAAAGATACCGGAAAAACTTTTCGCTGTTTTGATTGATAAGATTGACAGCCCCTTGCAAACGTCGGTTTGGGAAACAGCTGTTGGTTTACGTTCTTTTTATGAAAATAAAGGATTTATAGAAATACGCAGAACCTATATGCCAGTTATTTCTGTGAAAACGATAAATTCCTACATAACTGCTTACGATGAGCCATTCGTAGTAAAAAGCATGGATGAATTAGTTAAGAACCATTTGTTAAAAAATAAACTCATTAATTTAGTAAAACGAAATTACGAACAAACACATCGTGATAATCCGGTTGCTGAGATGGGAGATGACATTTGGGGTAAAATGATTTCGGCGGATGACGTAATCCTGAATGGAAGTCTTATTGGTATGGATTCTGCTGAAAAGAACATCCTAGCCTATTCCTTTCTTCACACCTCAGAGGAAAAAGACACTGCAGAATTAGGTTGGGCGGGGGTACATTCAGCTGAAGCAAACCCCATATTAAGGTCATTAGTTTTTCAGCAAATCAAGTATGCAGAGAAACATAACATACAGTTCATCAAGGGGGAGTTTGATACAACAGATGAGTGTGCCATGTCATTACTTAAGGTAATACCGGTCAGCCCATGCCCAGCTTGGATTACATATCGGAAAGAATAGAGGAAATACTTATTCATCCCGTCATGAGGGTTGTTGAAGGATTATTAGGGGGGATTTCCACGTGATTTTGTCGAAAAGACACATTAATCCCGTCTGGAGAATGCGTAATCCCGTCTAGATCCCACGTATTCCCGTCTCGAGGCTTGTTGAGGGTCAAAATACCCCTGTGGGTATCGGGTTTATTTATAATGAGTCATGATTGAGAAAACCATAGAAAAAATCAAGCTAAGCTTATTGCAGTTAATGAAGGAAAAGCATTTTATGAGCATCTCTGTTCGAGACATCACGATACGTGCAGCTATAAATAGGGGAAGATTCTACTTACACTACCAAGACAAGTATGATTTGATTGACCAAATGGAGCAGGATTTACTTTCTTCTTTATTAGAAAACTATAAGGTCGTCCCTACAACCAACTCATAAATATAAGCATCCTGGCTGGCCGATCGTGTAACGAGAGAACCAAACAAATACATCTATTTAA
>NZ_JAZVJO010000130.1:0-20512 GCF_059453735.1 Peribacillus sp.
TCAGTAAATGAGTTATAATTTAAATTGAAAAATATTTAATTAATGTTTATTTACATTATAACCCATTAAAGTTAATTTTGGGTATATTATTATGACTTCGCAATATGTATATCTAGTATGTTTAGCGTCTATTTATTAAAATAGAATAGAAATTTACCCAGAAAAGGTTATACAAGTCCAAACACCCACGTTGGCCTTAATTGTTAAACGTGAACAGGAAATCGATCAATTCAAGTCTAAGCCATTCTGGGAAGTATTTGCTGACTTTAAAATGGACAGCAAGAAATACCAAGGAAAATGGCAAAAGGACGACGAATCTAGAATAGATACCAAAGAGATGGCAGAAAATATAGCAGCTTTTTGCAAAGGAAAAGAAGCAGAAATAACGAAGATGGATACAGAACGAAAAGAGTTTCAACCACCGTTGTTATTTAATCTTTCATCCTTACAGGCAACAGTCAATAAGATTTATAAATATTCTCCGAAAATGACATTAGATATTGTACAAAGTCTGTACCAGAAGGGCATTGTCTCCTATCCTCGTTCCGATTCCAATTATGTAACGCCAGGGGAAGCAGAAAGCTTTCCAGAAATACTGGGTAAATTGAGCAAGCTGACAGAGTACGAATCACTTTTTCCGTTGCCAAAAGAAAGTATTATGAATAATAAACGGTTTGTGAACGAGAAGAAAGTTACCGATCACTATGCCATCATTCCAACGGAGCAAGTAACAAATCCAAGCCGCCTCACAAATGAGGAGAAAAATATCTATGATCTTATTGTTCGAAGATTAATTGCTGCCCATTATGACTCGGCCATTTTTGATTATACGACCATAAAAACCATGGTGGATAAGCGTGCTGAGTTCATCTCGAAAGGCAAACAACAAATCCAAGACGGCTGGAGAAAGGTTATTTTTCAGGAAGAGAAGGAAGAAAAAGATATCTTGCTTCCGAATGTATCCCAAGGCGATCAGGGAGAGGTGGCTAAGGTTAAGGTCAAGGAAGGGAAAACTCAGCCGCCAAAACGCTATACAGAAGGACAGTTGATCACGCTCATGAAGACTGCTGGGAAGCATTTGGATAATGATGAGCTTGAAAAGGTCCTCATGAAGACTGAAGGCCTCGGTACTGAAGCGACTCGTGCTGGGATCATTACGATGTTAAAAGACCGTAAGTATATTGATGTGAAGAAAAACTTGGTTTACGCAACTGACAAAGGAAAAGTGCTTATTCATGCGATTGGTGAAAAGATTCTTGCCTCACCGGAAATGACCGCAAAGTGGGAGCAGCGACTGCGGGAAATTGGTGAAGGAAAGGCATCCCCAGGTGCGTTTATGGAAAATGTGAAAAAGCTGTCGATGAAAATTATTGATGATGCAGTTGCTTCTTCAAATGAATGGAATTTTGAAGGTCTGGATACAGAATCCATTCAGGGTACTTCGAAGAATCGAAGGTCCCCAACATCGATGGGTGCATGCCGCATTTGCGGCGGGAAGGTCATTGATAAAGGAAAGTTTTATGGGTGTGCCAGCTACGCAAAAACAAAGTGTTCGTTTACAATATCGAAAAAAATCTTATCAAAAAACATTACGCAGGCAAATATTAAAAAGCTGTTGCAAACAGGGGAAACGGATGTAATCGAAGGATTTAAAAAAGGGGAAAAGACCTTTGCAGCAATTCTAGCATGGGAAGAAAACAGTAAGAAAATTAATATGAAATTCCCTGACCGAAATACAAAAGTGAGCGGCAGACAGGCCTAAAGACCTGATCTGCCAACTAAAAACAAGCTCCTGCTTGAATCGGGTTCTCGGATATAGTAAAATTTTAAGATGCGTTTGAATGGGAGGATAACTTGATGCCTACACCGAGCATGGAGGATTACATAGAACAAATCTATTTATTAATCGAGGAGAAAGGATATGCCAGGGTTTCCGATATTGCTGGTAATCTTTCAGTACATCCTTCTTCTGTCACGAAAATGGTGCAAAAACTGGACCAAGAAGAGTATTTAGTCTATGAAAAATACCGTGGACTCATCTTAACGCCTAATGGAAAGAAAATTGGAAAAAGGTTAGTTTACCGCCATGAATTATTAGAAAAGATGTTACGCTTAATCGGCGTCAAAGAAGAAAATATTTATCATGATGTTGAAGGAATTGAACATCATTTGAGTTGGAATGCTATCGATCGAATTGGCGACTTAGTCGAATTTTTTGAAGAATCGCCAAAAAGAATCGAAGAATTGGAAGTCATACAAAAGAAAAATACAAAGTAAGCAGCCTAAGCTGCTTTTTTTTTGGGGAAAAACAGCTTAATCATGAAACTTATCTTTTGTTTCTTCGTAAGAATAAGTAATGGATGGGAGTGTGACGATAAATGGTACATAACTGGCATAAGGAAGCACAAATGAAATGGGACGATTCTGCAAAGAACTGGGCAGCTAATTCCAAAGAAATGTGGGATGAAGGCAGCAGGAAAACAATTATTCCGTTTTTTGTAGAGCATATTCCTCTAGGCAAGGTCGTTGATTTAGGGTGTGGTGACGGATACGGATCATTAAAGCTTGCTCGAGCTGGGTTTCCCGTGATAGGTCTAGACTTGTCACAGAAAATGATTACAGAAGCAGCGGAGAAAACGAAGGAACAAGATAATCTTTCCTTTGTTCAAGGAGATTTGACGGCGCTTCCTTTTGAAACAGAAGAAGTCGACGCTGTCATGGCCATTAATTCCATCGAATGGACAGAAAATCCACTAGATGCCCTAAAGGAAATTAAACGTATTCTTAAACCCGGCGGATATGGATGTTTTGCTATCCTAGGACCTACATCCGGACCACGAGCAAACAGCTATCCTCGGCTTTACGATAAAAAAGTAATCATGAACACGATGCAGGCTTGGGAATTTCGGCAATTAGCTGAAGAAAATGGCTGGGAACTCGTCGCCGATAAAGGAGTACCCAAGCAAGGCGTCGACTACTCGAAACTAACACACCTTTCAAAAGACTTACAACAAGCACTCTCCTTTATGTGGTTGTTTGTTTTTAAGAAAGCTGAGCATCAGTAGATGGCATAGGAAAAGTACCTTAGATGGGAATCCAATTTGGGGGATGAGAGATTCCCCCTATTCAATTCAAATAAAGGGAGATGTGAGTAGTGGAGAAATATCATATTAATGAATTTATTACAAAAACAAAACAACAAGATAAAGGGCAGGGCCTGTTTGAATTAGAAACAGAACGGATCCTTGAAATTAATTTAGAAAACCAAATTTGGGCGAAGATGGGCTCGATGATATCTTATCGCGGCAATATCAAGTTTGAGCGTGAGGGAATCCTAGAACATGGACTAGGAAAAATGTTTAAAAAAGCGTTCACCGGTGAAGGAGCTTCCATCATGAAAGCGACAGGACAGGGAAAATTATATGTTGCAGATCAAGGAAAGAAAATCTCTATTCTAAATTTGGCTAATGAATCGATCTGTATAAATGGAAATGATCTGCTGGCTTTTGAATCCAGGTTGAAGTGGGATATTAAACTAATGCGGAAAATTGCTGGATTATTAGCCGGAGGGTTGTTTAACGTAAAAGTCGAAGGTACCGGGATGGTGGCTTTCACCACACATTATGAACCGCTCACTTTATTAGTTGAGCCGGGAGATGCCGTCTATACGGACCCCAATGCAACCGTTGCATGGTCAGGCCATCTTACTCCGGAATTTGTAACCGATGTATCCCTAAAGACATTTTTTGGCCGTGGAAGCGGGGAATCCGTACAAATGAAATTTGAAGGATCTGGATTCGTTGTCGTACAGCCTTTTGAGGAAGTCTATTTTTCAGAAAAACAATAACACCGTTACAGTTATTATGGGTGTGAGTGGGTGTGAGAGAATATGCTGAATGAATTAAGTGAAAATTGGAATAAGTATTGTAAAGAAGAAAATTTTATCGGAATTGGTTCGACTAGAAAAGTATATAGAGTCGACGAGTATGTGATTAAATTACATTTACATAAACTTGGTTATAAGCAATCCCAAAATGAATTACATATTTACAACGTAATGGCGGAAAAAGGGCTGCATGAGTTGTTTGCTAAAGTTTATTATGTAGACGAAACTATTTCGATTCAAAAATATTATCAACCTTTGCCATTAAAGAATCATCAATCATTTGAAATTGATGGGAACATTGATGCACAACTCATTCCGGATTTGTATGATGAAGTGTTAGAGTTATTAGACCAGGATTTTGATTGCTTTGATTTAAAGGACAGTTCTAATTACGGGATGAATGAACAAGGCAAACTTACCTTTATCGATTACGGTATGAGTAAAAAGTTATATACAAACTCATGGGTTCCGTTAGCAGAAGCAGGTATTATTCCACAAATTGACGTTGAGGTTTGTGGGATGTGTGGACTTAAGAAAGAACTGCGAATGTACGGAGATCATGATCATGATCAACGTTGTTATTCGTGTGGAAAGGAATAGCTTAATAGAAAAACGTTTGGATTTTTCCAAGCGTTTTTGTTATTTCAGGGCACAAGGTGAGGTAAATCTGTGAAAATAAGACGAAACGTGTACGGATTGAACAAAATGGGTATATTATGCGTAAAAGTGGGTTTATTATGGCATTATTTCATACAATTATTTCCAATTAACTGGAACTAAGTAATTAAGTGTATCTTTCCAATTGAAGGTAAGCAGAAAAGAGAAGATTTTGTGGTATAATAGTATAGAGAGGGAGTGGTATCGTGAGTAATAAAAACAAATTCGAGGCTGGAGATAAGGTTAACATTACTAGCACAGGTGAAGAAGTAACGATCAAAAAGTGGCACTATGTAGTAAATATGAAGAAGGTTTCATATGTTGTTAATGAACATCCCTCCACTTTTTACTTTGAGGATGAGCTAAAAAAAGCATAACCAAATAAAAAGGCTGTCTTTGCGTATTCGCTAGGACAGCCATTTTTCATTCCCATTCATATGGTGTTTGTTGGTAAACATAATAATTAAGCCAGTTGGAAAAGAGCAGACTGCAGTGGCTTTTCCAGCGATGTAATGGGATCTTCGATGAATCGTCTTTGGGATAATAATTTTCCGGAAGCTGCGTGGGAATTCCCCGTTCGTGATCTCTTACATATTCTGCTCCGAGCGTATCAGAGTCATATTCAAAATGGCCGGTGCTCATAATTCTTTTCCCATCCTTTGAAGCAATCAACAAAATTCCTGCTTGCTCTGATTCTGCGAGAACGCTTAATTCAGGGTGTTGTTTTAAAGCGTTAAAGTCGATGTCCGTGTATCGAGAATGCGGCGCCAAAAAGTGGTCATCAAATCCTCTGACAAGGAACTCGTTTGGATGCAATACCTCATGAGAAAATACTCCGAAACATTTATTGGGCAGTTCATATTTATTAATTTGATAATGATGATGCAGGGCAGCCTGAGCGCCCCAGCAAATATGGAGAGTAGAGGTAACATTTGTTGTGCTCCAATCCATAATTTCTTTCATTTCATCCCAGTAATCCACCTCTTCAAATTCCAACTTTTCAACAGGTGCCCCAGTAATAATCATTCCATCAAATTTTTTATTTTTAATTTCCGAAAAAGGCTCGTAAAATTGGTCAAGATGAAGTTTACTTGTGTTTTTTGCTTCATGAGTTATTAGTTTTAAAAAGGAAATATTTATTTGAATGGGTGTGTTCCCTAGATAACGGAGGAGATGAGCTTCCGTTTTTTCTTTTTCCGGCATAAGATTGAGAATAATGATATTCAGCGGCCGAATATCTTGTTTGGTGGCACGAGTTTCCGTCATCACAAATATATTTTCTCTCTCAAGTATTTCCTTAGCAGGCAGTTCAGATGGTATATTAATAGGCAAGGGGAAGCCTCCTTTTTCATAATAATTAAAGAAAAATCAATAGTTGTATTATATAGAAAATTCTTACGATTGTAACCTTTTTTGAAAAAGTTAGCGTACAACCTTTAAGATTTTAAGCAAAATGGTAAAATTGGAGCAATTTAAACAGGGCTATAGGGGTCGATAGACATAAATTAAATCTTAGAATGTGAGGTGCTTGTGAGTTGTTTGATCCAACAGCATTTGAAAATATGAAGGTAGTGGTAGAAGGAGCTGTTTACGACCATGATTTTTATGGAGATATAACAGTAACAAATCGACAAGATCTCGTTAATCTTGCTCATCTATCCAGGCAATTTATAATGGAAATGGAATTAAAAAATCCTCTTTCAGATACCCCTGTAATCGGAGTGGTCAGTCTGGGTGCCAACTTAAAAAATCTAAGTGCAGAACTGCTTCCCAATCAGTCACCATTGAACGAGGGTTCAACGATTACAGTGGCACTAAGAATGCAGCATCAGCTGGAAGGTATTCAAGGCGGACAGCTTCTTTCGATCATCGAAGGGATTTGGGGAAGCGATCGCCATATAGAGCTGAGCAATCATACATATCGAGATAATAAGAATAGCCAACTAACCTATACAACCGAATGTAAAATTTCATTTGGACGTTTGATTAAAGAAGAACAAATGGACGATCTAACGGATATGCTGGATACCTTAATCGAATCGTTAAAGAAAACGGATGTTTTTTTGAAGACGGCGACCCATATGTAAAATGTGCTGGCAAGGGTAGACTCGGAGCACTGATAATGGTTTTAGTTATGGGAATGAAGTAAAATTAAAGCAAATATAGAAGGAGTGTTGCTTGATGTCTATTTATGATTTCGAAGCGAAAAAAATTACTGGAGAAACGATTTCTCTTGAGGCATATAAGGGTAATGTCCTGCTCATTGTTAATACGGCGAGTAAATGCGGCTTTGCTCCTCAGTACGAAGAGCTGCAAACACTATTTTCACGTTATGAAGATCAAGGATTTACCGTTTTAGGTTTTCCCTGCAATCAGTTTATGGGGCAGGAGCCTGGTGATGAACTAGAAATTGATTCTTTTTGTAAATTGAATCACGGTGTAACGTTCCCAATGTTTGCGAAAGTAGATGTAAAGGGTGATCATGCGCATCCTCTTTTCACATATTTATCGGAACATGCTCCTGGTATGCTTGGTTCAAAAAAAATCAAATGGAACTTTACCAAATTTCTTGTTGACCGCGAAGGGAATATCGTAAATCGCTACGCACCTAAAACAAAACCATTTGAATTTGAAGATGAGATTACTAAACTTCTTAAATAAGCAGGACTTTTTAAATCCCGGTGCCAAATGGGCACCGGGATTTTTACTTTTTTTAGTGTTAACTGATCAATGAAATAGAAAACGGCGGATCAATTGAAGATGCCTTTCAATAGCACGACCCTATCGAAGCAATCAAGAAACGTATGTGTTAATTGGTTCCCTCGAACAACTGTACCGGAGCGGACGATTGACTAGTACAAAGTATATTCTCGGAAGCCTGTTAAGATCCATTAGTCAGTGCTGTTTGCGTTCATACTGAAGTTGAAACTCTTGGAATCAGCTGGTTCAATGAAAAATATGGACATCGTTCTGTTCTGGGCTAAAAAGTGCCTTCCATGGTAGAATAGGTAAGGTATCAAAAAGGAGCAGACTTATGAATCAATCAATTAGAGATGCCGAACAGTTTGTTAAAGAAAACCTTGGTCAAGATAGTACTGGTCATGATTGGTATCATTCAGATCGAGTGAGAAAGATAGCTGTACATATAGCGAAAAAGGAACAATTAGGTGATTGCTTTATCATCGAATTAGCTGCACTCTTGCATGATATTCCGGATGATAAGCTGCATGACAATAAAGAAACGGGACTGGCTCTTTTAGATAGTTGGTTTGGAAGGAATAATCTTGCCGACTGCCAAGTGAAAGAGATTAAACAGATAATTGATAGTATTTCATATAGCAAAGGGCAGAGGGATCTTCCATCGATAGAGGCTAAAATTGTTCAAGATGCAGATCGAATTGATGCACTTGGGGCCATAGGGATTGCCCGAACTTTTGCCTTTGGGGGTAAAAAAGGGCAACTGCTTTATGATCCAGCGATTTCTGTAAGAGATTCAATGAATAAAGAGGAATACCGGAATGGAACAAGTACGTCCATCCATCATTTCCATGAAAAGCTATTGAAGTTGTCTGATATGCTTCATACCGATACGGCAAAAGCGATAGCCAAGGAACGTCATCAATATATGGAAGAGTTTTTACAGCAATTTAATAAGGAATGGGATGTATTACTATGAAAGTATTCAGCATGGAGAAAATTAAAAAAACACAAGGTGATAAAACGATTTTTAATAACATTGCCTTTTCCATTTCAGAAGGTGACAAGATCGGTGTCTTGGGTGTTAATGGAACGGGAAAATCAACATTATTAAATATCATTTCAGGATCGGAAGACTACGATGAGGGAATGAAAGATCATCCAAATGATTATTCCATCTCCTACCTAGATCAGGATCCGGATTTTGATGAAGATTTAACGATTATGGAATACCTATACGCCAGTGACTCACCAGTATTTACCCTGATTAAGAACTACGAAAAAACCTTATTAGTTCTTCAAGAAGATCCTCAAGATTCGGCCGTACAGGATCGTCTATTACATTTACAGCAAAAGATGGATGAAATGGGCGCTTGGGAAACCAGTGCAGATGCCCGGACTTTTTTGACTAAACTTGGACTGCCTGACTTTTCAAGATCGTTATCGGAACTTTCAGGCGGTCAAAAAAAGCGGGCAGCGCTTGCTAAAACACTGATAGAAACGCCTGATTTACTTATTCTAGATGAACCGACAAACCATCTTGATTTTGAAAGTATTAAATGGCTGGAAGAATATCTGGCAAAGTATGCTGGTTCCGTTTTATTTGTTACACATGATCGGTACTTCTTAGATAATGTGGCTAAGAAGATTTGGGAAATAGAACAAGGAAATCTTTATGAATACAAAGGGAATTATGCTGATTTTCTTGAAGCCAAAGCGATCCGCGAAGAAAACGAATCGCAGGATAGAGCGAAAAAAGAAAACTTATTTAAAACAGAACTCGCATGGATTCGCAGGGGCGCGAAAGCACGTTCGACCAAACAAAAAGCTCGGATTCAACGGTTTGAGACACTTGAAGAAAATGTGAAAAATAAGACGAAACAAGAAAGTTTAGAAATTGGGCTCAGCGGAACACGGCTAGGTAAAAAAGTGATTGAATTAAAGGAGATCTCTAAATCCTTTACCAAGGATCCTCTTATTCAGTCTTTTTCATTCCTGTTTAAACCAGGCGATCGAATTGGGATTGTCGGAAGAAATGGTACGGGAAAATCAACATTATTAAATATTTTAGCCGGCACGATTCCAATAGATTCAGGTGAAATCGAAATTGGTCAAACAGTTAAAATCGGGTATTATACACAGGTAAACGAAGAGATTGATCCAGGTTTGAGAATGATTGAATACATTCGGAAGACAGCTGATTCTATCACGTTGAAAGATGGCAGCATTATAACGGCCGCACAAATGCTTGAAAAGTTCTTGTTCCCGCTTAATACGCATGGTACATTAATCCGCAAGCTTTCCGGCGGCGAAAAACGCAGACTGTTTTTATTGAAAATTTTAATGTCATCTCCAAATGTTCTGCTTTTAGATGAGCCGACGAATGATTTAGATACCCAGACATTGACCGTACTTGAGGATTACCTCCAAACTTTCCCGGGCGTCGTTGTGACAGTATCGCATGATCGCTATTTCCTCGATAAAACCTGTGATCATCTCTTTGTATTTAGAGCAGCAGGTACCATAGATTTCTACTATGGCGGCTATACGGACTTTCTTGAAGATGAAAAAGCAGAACAAGCGCCTGCACCAGTGAAGCGTCCCGTTGTTCAAGAACGTACGGAGAAAAAGAAAAAATTAACGTATGCAGAAAAGATTGAATGGGGAACCATTGAGGAAGATATGGAGAAAATTGAAGAACGACTGACTGCAATCACGTCTGAAATGGCGGTCGCCGGCAGTGACTTTGAGAAAATCCGACTATTGCTTGAAGAAGAGGCTCAGCTAACCGAAAAATTAGAGCAAACGATGGAAAGATGGGAATACCTAGCTGAGAAGCAAGAGGATCAATAAGTGAAAACGGCTTTCTAGACTTGTTCTGGAAGGTCGTATTTTTTTGAAGACAAGGTAAATGACAATATTTTCAACGCATGCGGATTATATGTGTTCACGAATGGAGTATGTTAAAATCGAGACATATAGATGTTTCGAAGCAATAAAGGAGAGATTAATGTGAATATATTATCGATTGAACCAACACCAAGTCCAAATACGATGAAAGTCAACTTATCAGAAGAACTGCCGGCTGGCAGAAGCAATAATTTTAAAAAGAACTTTGCTGACCAAGCGCCGCCATTAATTCAGGATATATTAAAGATTGATGGAGTTACGGGTGTCTACCACGTTGCCGACTTCCTTGCAGTAGAACGCAATGCGAAATATGATTGGCAGGATATCTTGATTCAAATACGGAAAATCTTTGGTGAAGAAATAACGGATGAATCGGCCAAAAAAATTCTTGATCATTTTGGAGAAGTATCGGTTTTAATTCAGCAATTTAAAGGGATTCCCATGCAAATAAAACTGAACGATGGCAGCAGTGAAAAAAGGTTTGCTATGCCTGAACACTTTGTTGTGGCAGTAAAAATGGCTCAGAATTTAGCGGACAATGTGGTTATGCTTCGCAAGTGGAAAGATTACGGGGTCCGTTATGGTGAACTAGATGCGATTGGTACAGAAGTGATGGAAGAATTGGTCGCTGCTTATCCACAAGAGCGTTTGGATCAACTGGTTGAGATTGGACAGAAGAGTACAGATAAATCATCAGCGCCTATAAAGAGGGAAAAGGTAAAGCTTACAGCAGAAATGCTTGAAAATGAAAGTTGGGAAAAACGCTATCAAGCTCTTGTTCAAATGGAAGATCCAACGGTTGAAGATTTGCCATTACTTAACAAGGCTTTAGCAGATACAAAGGTATCGATTCGCAGACAAACCGTAGTTTATTTGGGAATGATTGAAGATCCAATCGTATTACCATATCTTTATAAAGGCCTGACAGATAAAAATTCTGGTGTACGCAGAACGGCTGGAGACTGCTTATCAGATCTAGGTTTCCCTGAGGCTATGACTGAGATGGTTAAAGCACTTAAAGATAAAAATAAGCTAGTTCGCTGGAGAGCTGCCATGTTCTTGTATGAATCTGGTGATGAATCGGTCATTGAAGCGTTAAGAGAAGCAGAAAATGATCCTGAATTCGAAGTAGCGATGCAAGTAAAGATGGCGATTAATCGGATTGAAAACGGAGAAGAAGCAAAAGGATCTGTATGGAAGCAAATGACGGATTCACGACAGTAATAGAAAGACTTTCTTTCCATAAATGGAGGGAAAGTCCTTTTTTATTTTCTTGAATTATCGGTGTTTTCCGTTTATTCAGAAAAATAATTTACTAAAATATACGAATTTTCTTGAAATTATCCGAAAAGTTTTCTATATTGATAAGAAAACAAGGGGGAGAGACACAATGAAAAAAGACCTGAGAATCCGCAGTAAAGTCATCAGTGAAGGAGGACCAACCCGTGTACCTAACCGGGCCATGCTTCGGGCAGTCGGATTTACGGATGAAGATTTTAAAAAACCGATGATTGGCATTGCGAGCACATGGAGTGAAGTGACGCCGTGTAATATACATATTGATGAATTAGCTAGAAGAGCAAAAAAAGGGGCGCGTGACGCTGGCGGGGCGCCGATGATCTTTAATACGATTACCGTTTCCGATGGTATATCAATGGGAACAGAAGGAATGAGATATTCTCTTCCAAGCCGTGATTTGATTGCTGATTCAATTGAAACAGTCGTTGGCGGTGAGAGCCTGGATGGATTTGTCGCCATCGGCGGCTGTGATAAAAATATGCCAGGTTGTATGATGGCGATTGCCCGAATTAATCTGCCATCCATCTTCGTATATGGGGGAACCATTCGTCCTGGTAATATCAACGGAAAGAATATTGATATCGTTTCAGCCTTTGAAGGCGTGGGCGAATACAATGCAGGTACGTTGGATGAAGCCGGATTGAAAAAAGTAGAATGTAACGCTTGTCCAGGTGCAGGCTCATGTGGAGGAATGTATACAGCTAACACAATGGCAAGTGCGATTGAAGCAATGGGAATGAGTCTGCCGGGAAGTTCGTCTAATCCAGCTGAAACAGATCAAAAACAAGACGATTGTTACCGTGCCGGCGAGGCTGTGTATAGAATGCTTGAGCAAGACATCTACCCGCGGGATATCTTAACGAAAAAGGCCTTTGAAAATGCCATCACGATTGTTATGGCACTTGGCGGATCAACGAATGCTATTCTTCATCTGATGGCGATCGCTCATTCTGCTGAAGTCGATTTATCGCTGGAAGACTTTAACCGTCTGCAGAAAAAGGTACCGCATATTGCAGACTTACGTCCAAGCGGGCAATATGTCATGGAAGATCTTCATAAAATCGGTGGAATTCCCGCTGTGATGAAGCATTTGTTGAAAGCTGGATTACTTCACGGTGACTGTTTAACGGTAACAGGGAAAACCATTGCTGAAAACTTAGAAGAATTCCCTGATTTCGAAGAAGGCCAAAAAATTATTTCACCCGTTGAACAACCGCTGTACCCCGATGGTCCGCTTGTTATATTGAAAGGAAATCTGGCTCCAGAAGGTGCCGTTGCAAAAGTGTCCGGTCTTAAGGTGAGAAGTATGACTGGTACGGCTAAAGTATTTGATGACGAGCCAAGTGCAACCGAGGCGATTCTAAATGATGATGTGGTTGCAGGGGATGTAGTCGTCATTCGCTATGAAGGTCCTAAAGGAGGACCAGGAATGCCAGAAATGCTCTCTATCTCCGGAATTTTGGTTGGAAAAGGGTTAGGAGAATCAGTTGCCTTGCTGACTGATGGCCGTTTCTCAGGTGGTACACATGGCTTGGTTATTGGTCATATTGCACCAGAAGCACAAGTTGGAGGTCCAATTGGGCTCATTCAAACAGGTGATATTATCACAATAGATTCTGATAAACAATTGCTTGAAGTTAATCTTTCTGAACAAGAATTACAAGCGCGGAAATTAGATTGGAAAGCTCCTAAGCTAGTTGCTAGAGGGCAGCTTGCTAAATTTGCCCGTCTAGTCTCTTCTGCTTCAAAAGGTGCAGTAACAGATGCCTTTGAAGATGAAACAGCACCAGAACCACAAAAGGTTAAGTGAAGGAAAGGCGTCCAATCTAAGGACGCCTTTCTTGTATTCTATACTTGATGTACGGTATGCTTATGATACATAGGAATTTAAGAGGAGGAAGAAATAATTATGTCTAGTGCATATGATGAATATATGAAGGAAGTAGTAAAGCCGATGCGTGCGGAGTTGACGAATGCAGGGTTTAAGGAACTGACTACACCTGAGGCTGTAGAAGACTTTATTGAAGGTGTAGAAGGAACAACGCTTGTCGTAGTTAATTCCGTGTGCGGCTGTGCTGCTGGTCTTGCACGTCCAGCGGCCACACAGGCTGTTCTGCAATCAGAGAAAAAACCGGATCATTTGGTGACGGTTTTTGCTGGTCAGGATAAAGAAGCAACAGCTAAAATGCGTGAGGTCTTTGGTAATATTGAGCCATCTTCTCCTTCAATGGCATTACTGAAAGGAAAAGAAGTAGTTCACTTTATTCCTCGTTATGATATTGAAGGACAGCCAATGGAAGAGATTATGGGGAATTTACTGACGGCGTTTAATCAAGTTAAATGAGATTCAGCAAAGGAGAATGGTCAGTCCATTCTCCTTTGCTATGCCAGTTAAGAGAAGCAAGGAGTGGCAATATGTTTGTAACGACCGCTGGACGGACAAATCCGGAAATGGTTAACCAGGCGAAGAGTTTAGCAGATGAGTTAAGTGTCATGTATATAAAACGTGAAAAGCGTTCGATAAAGGACTTACAGAATCAACATGGTGATGAGTGTTTAGTTGTAGGGAAAAACAGGCTGGAACTTCACAAAATAGGAACGGCAGAACCTTTCTTTTTCCATCCTAATATCGCGATGCTTAGATTAAAGCGGCTTTTGCAAGGAGAAGTGGATCCCTATTTGGCAGCAGCAGGGATACAAAAGGGGAGCAGTGTGCTTGATTGTACGCTTGGCCTTGGTTCAGACGCAATCATCGCGAGCTTTGCAGCAGGAGAAATTGGTTCGGTTGTTGCTATAGAAGCGGATCCAGCCATCGCCTGCATCGTCAGAAACGGCTTGAATCAATGGCAGGATGTCCAAAATGATATCCAAGAAGCCATGAAACGGATTGAAATTAGAACAGGTCATCATCTCGATATCTTAAAAACCATACCGGATCAAAGTTATGATGTTGTATATTTTGATCCAATGTTCGAAGAAAGTGTACGTGAATCCAACGGTATCCGCGGATTAACTCATTTTGCGTCGAGAGAGGATCTGACTGAAGCCGCTTTAAAGGAAGCGAAACGTGTGGCTGTAAACAGAGTTGTGTTAAAAGATCATTATAGAAGTACACGCTTTAATCAATTTGGTTTTACCGTTATTAAAAGAAAAACATCAACATTTCATTATGGATTTATAGAAACGAACACTTAAGAGAGGCCGGCTGCGTGTGCAGTCAGCTTTTTTTTGTTGAAATAAGTGCTCAAAGTTAAAGCTAAATAATAGGATTAATTTAGCTCTAGTAAACTTAACTGTGCAGAATAGTAGGATAAGTGTGCAAAACAGAGTAGTTTCTGTGCAGATGCAGCTCATTTCTGTGCAAAATAAGCCCAAAAGTGTGCAAACCAATCGTTTTTCTGTGCAAAGCCATCGTTTCAGCTTGAGTGAAGTTGTTATATGCGGCAAGCTATACAAAGAAAGCGGCTGTCGAGGTTTCTCGACAGCCGTTTGGGCTTATTTATAATCTTCTTTATTTAAACCAATGGCGGTTCCTTCACGACTTGAATCGGCTGCACCGTGCATGAGGCCAGTTTCAGGATCGATTTGGATGGCTTGCACATTTCCAATGGAGTGAGGCTTTTCATTAAAGACAAAGCCCATTCCTTCAAGATGCCCTTTGCTGTCCATGTCCATTCCAGCTTCCCATTCAATATGAGGTCCCATTGGTGTGAAAATTCGCGGTTCTTCTATTGCTGATTTTAAATCCATATTAAAATCAAGGACATTGAGAATTGTCTGTGAAACTGAACTAATAATGGTTGAGCCGCCCGGTGAACCTAATGTAAGAACCGGTTTTTTATCCTTAAATATAATGGTAGGACTTTTACCGCTTACCGGACGTTTTCCTGGTTCTACCTGGTTCATTCCGCCGGGAACTGAATCAAAATCGGTCAGTTCATTATTGAGTATAAAGCCGTAATCAGAAACCATGATTCCAGAACCAAATGGATGTTCTACGGTTGAGGTACAAGCAACGATATTCCCCCAACGATCCATTACCGTAAAGTGAGTGGTTTCGCTTTGTTCCTTATCGTCAGGCTGAGGTACGAATTCTCGCTGAGTTACAGTGTCGTATTTCCAAGGGTTGCCAAAGTCGATTTTGTTGTTTCGGTTTTTAAAGTTAATGAAGCTGCGGCGTTTTTCAAGATATTCTTTGTTAAATAGTCCTTGTAAGGGTAATTCTGCATATTCAGGGACAGCTAAGAATGCTTTTTTATCGGAGAATGCGAGTCGCATTGCTTCGGCAATTAGGTAGTAACGTTCCCATGCTCTAGGTTCGTATTGTTCAATCTTGAACTCTTCAAGAATTTTCAAGATTTGCAGTACAGAAAAACCACCTGCACTTGGAGCATTTGTTGAGGCTATTTGATAGCCCTTATAGTCAGCCCAAAGGGGATCGTCAATCGTAATTTGATAATTTTCTAAATCGGATAATTCCATAATTCCGCCATGCTTTTTAATGGTTGAAATAATGGCTTTCCCGATTTCCCCACTATAGAAGGCATCGATTCCATCACGTTGAAGTATGCGATAGGTATCTGCTAGTTTTTCTTTTTTAAGCACGTCGCCTTCTTTCATTTTCCGTCCTTCTGGCATAAATAACTGTTTTGCATCGTCACCTAGACGGTAGGTAAAGTTTTCAACAGCATCACAGAAAACCCAGTTAACCGGTACTCCTTCTTCGGCAACTTTTATCGATGGTTCAATTATATCTTTAAGTGACATCGTACCATGGTCTTTTAGTGCAGCGTCCATCGCTTTTAAAATACCTGGAATGCCAATTGCGCTTGCCTTGGTTGAACGTTCACGAAAGGGGATGACTTCACCCTGTTCATCTAAAAATAGTTCTGGTGTGGCTGCTTGTGGAGCACGTACATGACCGTCATAGATCTTTACGGTATCTTTTTCTTGATGATAAACCATCATGAATCCGCTGCCTCCAATGCCTGTCATCATGGGTTCAACGATATTAAGGGCAAACTGAATAGCGACAGCAGCATCAACAGCATTCCCGCCTTGAAGGAGGATTTTTTCTCCGATTTTTGATGCGACAGGATGAGCGGAAACAACCATTCCAGCATTCCCGGTATCAGTCTCTCTTTCGTAAGAACAATTAGTAGACCTGCCCATATACTTTTTTTCATTAGATTCCATTATATAAACCTCCTGGATGCGATTGTGTTAGTAAGTTGCGAGAAAGGATGTATGAACTAACTAACCCCTGTCGATAGGACAGGGGTTTTTGTACGAATCATACACAGAAATTCAGTCTGCAATGGTTAAGTAAACAAAATACATTAACATAACAATACATAAAATTGCGATGATGATAGACCCGTCCATGCTACCCCTCCTTGTTCCCCAGAAAATGACTGCAGTATGTATTCTTTGTCCGAAGACAGCTGGAGCGCAAGCTGATTACAGTTTCTTTCTCTCTTTATTTATATCCTTTTGCAGCATATTTAAAACCTCTGTAAAAAATATTCGTTTTTTAACGAAAACCGAAGTATACTAGATTGTAAGAATTGTTAAAAAATTAGTAGATACGGTAATTCAATATTCCTCTACATAAGGAGTCTTGTTATGAAAAATACTAAATGGTTGAAAAAGAGCTTTGTAGTCCTCATTTCTGTTCTGACCTTCGGAATGGTTTCACCGGCTGATCTAACTTGGTTCGGTGAGGATGACAGCGCGAAAGCTCAAAAAAAGGATGCTATAGAGGGATCACAAACATTTCAATATGAGGCAGACATAGAGAAAGATCAAACGGAGATTCCATATGATCAATTTATTGAATCGATGATGATAAAAGCAGAAGAAAATGCGTATATGAAATTTGGAGAAAAGATTAAACCGAAAATTGAACTGGAATTTAAGTCTGCCATTCTTCCGAAAATAGAGAATGCTATTCAAGAAATGGCTGAGCAATATCCTGAAGAAAAACTAACAGCCTTATCCATAACTGAGGAACCGGCTTCAGGAAGAGGCGAAAAGATTTTCCACATTTATAACCAAACAAACGGAGAAGATACGATTCGGTTTCATGTCCGGCAGGAGAATCCGCCGCAAGAGGGATATTGGTTTGATTTTCATTACCATACATATCATGATAATTTTGTGGAGCATCATGAGCTGGGGAAAATATATTGGGATAAAAATACACCTCCTAAATGGGAAAACAGAGAAAAAATCCTTTCTTAATAGATTAATAAAAAAATCGATTTGAATTTTTAACTTAGCAGGAGTATGATAATTGTTATTCCTTCTAGGTTAATTTTTTATTTTTACAAAACCTGGACAATCTATTACAAGGGAGTAAGGCTGGCATGATATCAAGTATTATCGACACATATGCTCAATTTTTTGACTGGAGTATGTGGGTGCAAGTATTATCTGACCCTGTAAGCTGGGGATTAATAGGAACATTGGTTGTGTTAGAAGGTCTGCTCTCGGCGGACAATGCGCTTGTACTGGCCGTTATGGTTAAACATTTACCAGAAAAGCAGCGGAAAAAAGCGTTGTTTTATGGATTACTGGGTGCATATGTATTCAGATTCATTGCGATTGGAATTGGCGTTTATCTTATAAAGCTGTGGTTTGTTAAAGTACTGGGAGCTGCGTATCTTGCATGGCTGGCCATTAAGTACTTTATCGATAAACGTAATGGCAGCGGTGAAGATGATGAAGGCAAAGGAATGAGCAAGGAAGGGTTCTTAATCCGCACATTTGGCGCGCTTTGGGGAACCGTGATCATGGTCGAGATGATGGATATCGCTTTCTCTGTTGACAGTGTATTAGCTGCTTTTGGAGTAAGTGAGCAAGTTTGGGTACTTCTATTAGGCGGTATGATTGGTGTTCTAATGATGAGAGGAATTGCAGGTGTATTTCTTAAATTAATTGAGAAAATACCAGAACTTGAAACAGCTGCGTATGTATTAATTGCAATTATAGCTGCAAAAATGCTGCTTTCTGTCGTAGGTATTGAAATTTCTCATATTGCGTTCTTTATTCTCCTCATTATTACATTTGGGATTACTATATTCATTCACTTTAAAAATGAAAGAAAAAAGGCAGTCTAACGTGAAAGAGCTGATCCGAATGGATCAGCTCTTTTTGTCGTCGGGAAGCTGTTTGCAAAAGTAAAAATATAACGCCGTAAACGATAAAAAAAAGGTAATAGGAACGATGTATGAAATGCGAAGAGAATCAACCAATGGATAAAGCAGTAAACCTAAAATAATAGAAAAAATAAACAAATCCAGAAACACGAAAATTTTCAAGGAAAAGACGTCCACTACTTCTTGAGCTAGTTCAGGGTGGTCTTGCAGCATTTTTTGTTTGTTATATAGTCTCATAGTATCACCACATCCGTTGTTATACTCAATCATATGTCAACTGGGCGAGGAGTGTTACACGAAGATTCGAATTTCCAAAAATTCACGAATTAAGGACTTCCGCAGCCATGGTATACTTATAGAATTAAAGAATAGGTAAGGGGTTAGGAGAGTCCGGAATGAAAAGGAGATTGATTGTCTTTTTGTTAACCGTTATCATTATTTTATTTTCGATATTTTCAATCTATTCCTTTTCCGCTGCGTCGGAAAATGGCGTAAGCTGGTCCGAGCTTCCTGTTAAACATGCTTTGAAAACATCTCCGATTCTTCAGGGGAATAGCGGACTTCAGGAGCTTTTTTTATTTCCAAAAGGAAATTTTTCTACAGCGGGAGCGCTTTCCATCGTTGAGAGAGTCAGTTATCTTCCCGAAGATCTACTTAATAAATTAAATCAGGATCGAATTAAGATTCAGTTATTTACGGGTGATTTAACGGATCATTCGGGGGCTCGCTATTTAAAGGGAACGACTCCGCGCGGGTACCTTAATCAAGAAACAACTTGGGATGACGTACCTGGAATGGGTGGTTCTAGAATCGTTTATGTGAAAATTGGAGCAAGCGGGAAGGGACAGGGGCATGGTTCTGTTAATCTAGAACTTCATGAACTTGCTCATACGATTGATAAAATGGTGTACGGAGAAATCCATGATAAGGAAACTTTTTTGAGTGCTTGGGAAAAAGAGGTTACTAGCTTATTTCCTGGACAAGCCTATTTTCATAGCTACCCAGAGGAATATTTTGCAGAAACCTTTGCTATGTATTACCTGAATACAGAAGAAAAAGAAATCCTTAAGCGTAAAGCCCCTCTCACTTACATCTTTATCGGAAAATTGTAGATTTATCTGCTAGCTGGTAAAATAGAGACGAATGTTAGTGAAAAGGGTGGGATATCATGAAACAATATTTAGATTTATGCAATCATGTTCTTCAAAATGGGACTGAAAAAGGTGATCGTACGGGGACAGGAACAATTAGCACCTTCGGTTATCAAATGCGATTTAACCTTAAAGAGGGATTTCCGCTCCTAACAACAAAAAAATTAAGCTTAAAGGCAATTATTCATGAATTGCTATGGTTTCTACAGGGAGATACTAATGTTAAGTACCTTCAAGAAAATAATGTGCGAATTTGGAATGAATGGGCAGATGAATCTGGTGATCTGGGCCCTATCTATGGACACCAATGGCGTTCTTGGGGAACAGCAGATGGAAAACAAATAGACCAGATTTCAGAGGTCATTGATCAAATAAAGAATAATCCTGATTCTCGGCGGTTGATTGTGAACGCCTGGAATGTAGGTGAATTATCAGAAATGGCATTGCCGCCTTGTCATGCATTTTTTCAATTTTATGTTGCAGATGGGAAACTAAGCTGTCAGCTGTACCAGCGGTCCGCTGATGTCTTTTTAGGTGTTCCGTTTAATATTGCCTCATATGCCCTATTAACACTGATGGTTGCACAGGTATGTGATCTAGAGCCAGGAGACTTTGTTCATTCATTTGGAGATGTACATATCTATAACAATCATATAGATCAAGTTAACCTGCAGCTGACTCGCGATCCACTACCGCTGCCAGTCATGAAGCTGAATCCTGAAGTGAAAGATATCTTTGCTTTTAAATATGAA
>NZ_JAZVJO010000131.1:0-1856 GCF_059453735.1 Peribacillus sp.
CGTGTACTTGGTGAAGTAACAGAGGAAAAATTGGATATCGTTCGTGATGCGGACTACATCCTTCGCGAAGAAATCAAAAAAGCGGGGCTTGACCGTGACATTTGGCAATACTTCTGCGTATTACCAGACATCCGTTCGGTAGGTGTGATGGGCGATGGCCGTACTTACGACTACGCAATCGGCATCCGCGCCGTTACATCCATCGACGGTATGACATCCGACTGGGCACGCATCCCTTGGGACGTGCTGGAGAAGATCTCTGTACGTATCGTAAACGAAGTGAAGCATGTTAACCGCGTGCTGTATGATATTACGAGTAAGCCACCTGCTACTATTGAGTGGGAGTAAAATTGTTCGGTAATACAGTCTAAATAGGCTGTAAATATAGTCATATCAACGTCTAGTGTAGTTTGTTAAGAACTAAATCATGATTGACTTGCAACTATTAGATATTTTAAAAATTAAATCGTCTTTTAGTTGCTTATCAGTAAGTAGCTAAAAGACGATTTTTTATTTTGCTCAAAATTAGCGATACTCGAATAAGGTTTACTTCAGTAATATAAGGTATGGTATATTTGTTGGATAGATTCTCTTTAAAGACAAGAAAAGTAGGTGAACAAAATGGGGAAATATCAATTGGATACAAAAGGCAAAGTAGCTGTGGCGAAGTATCATGAAAAAAACAAACCTGCTCAATTTAATAAGAAGCAGCAGCTTGAAAAAATACGTGCAGAGTATTTGAAAAACAAGAAAAAACAGACAGATAAATAATATTTGAGTGGGAATAGGATAATACACCTAAACGCTCGCAATGCTAGTTATATCAAAGGTTTAGGCAGTGTTCAAGTGAACATTCAGTTGTTCGCTTGCAACAATTGACTTTCAAAATAGGACCTCCCTTTATTCATGCAATTCATGATGAAAGGGAGGTCTTTTTTTATGGTCAGCTATGAAATATGTATGGCATTTAAATTTTGATTTTGCCGGCTATCACGGCTCAACTATCCGGAAAACCATCTAAAAACCGAATTCAAAACATAGACGAATGAATGCGGTCCTGCTATGCCGGTTCGTCATTTGTAATTATAAAGAAAATACCTAACCTTTTGGCTGAGCCAGCTTCAAATTTCAAGGTTGATAAAACTCATGTAAGTGTCTAATAAATCTTGATCAAGTTGCAAGTTGATCATTAACGAATTCTTTTCATTTTTTAGTTTTTCTTTTCGTTCCTCGAAAGCTTCTTGTGTATCGAATTCTTCATCGAATACATGTTTCTTATATCTATTCTCAGCAAGAATTAAAGCGATTAAATCGGGTGTTACGTTACGGACATTGTTCTGTTCAAGTTGAAGTGTAATAACATTGTTTAATCTTTTATCAATCATAAGAGACATTAACTCTTGGGGGTCTCCGAATAATTTCGTATAATAAGGGTCATTAAATGAAAAGATGTGAAAGAAATTCTTCAGATGGAATAACTTTTCGAAAAGAGTTTCGCATTTTGTGAATTGGGCATTCACCTCAGATACGTCGGCCAACGTATCCATCTTCTCAATTTCTTGAACTAAAAGACTTGGATGACTCCTTAAGTTGTTCAATGTCTCATCGGTATAGCCAATTTTTCTACCCTGCAAACTGAATTTTTTTCCATTATAGGCGTAAGTAAAAATGATATACATGTCCATGAGAAGGTGGGAATCATGAGTGATTGGGGTGATGAAAGTGAATTCGCCTTTATAATACGAAATATACATTGTATGACTACCGATGTTAATACGGTCATTTTTGGTGAACTCATCTTTGTCAACTTCGTTTAAAAATTTCGTTAAACGATCTGCCAATGTTTCTAAGTCGGA
>NZ_JAZVJO010000132.1:0-5029 GCF_059453735.1 Peribacillus sp.
AATAATACGAAGGAGAATGATTGAGTGAAGCAGCCGTATCTGACAGAAGAACATCATTTATTTAGAAAATCATTTCGAAAGTTCCTTGAGAAAGAGGCATATCCTTTTTATGAGCAATGGGAAGAAAATCGAATCATCCCGCGGACATTTTGGGAGAAGATGGGTGAGCAAGGCTTTCTATGTCCAGATTTGGATGAGCAGTATGGCGGGTATAGCGCTGACTGGGGATATTCAGTGATTATTAATGAAGAATTAGAAAGAGTCGGCTCGGGTTTAGTTGGAATTGGGCTGCATAGTGATATTGTAGTTCCTTATTTATCTTCCTTTGGGACGACGGAACAAAAGCTGCGCTGGCTGCCAAAATGTGCTGCTGGGAAGATGATTACGGCGATTGCCATGACCGAACCAGGAACAGGTTCTGATCTTGCTAATATCAAGACGACGGCTGTTCTTGACGGTGAGAATTATATCTTAAACGGTCAGAAAACGTTTATTACCAACGGAATTCATGCTGATTTAGTGATTGTGGCCTGTAAAACAGATCCAAATGCTGTTCCTAAACATAAGGGAGTTAGTCTGCTGGTTGTGGAAAGAAGTGCGAAAGGTTTTTCACGGGGGCGAAAATTAAATAAGGTTGGGTTACATAGTCAGGATACAGCTGAGCTTATATTTGAAGATTGTATTGTTCCCAAACAGAATTTACTTGGTGAGGAAGGCAAAGGGTTTAGTTATTTAATGGAAAAGCTTCAACAAGAGCGTCTGATCGTAGCAATCGATGCACAAGTGTCAGCCGAAGAAATGTTTAAAGATACGTTGAATTATGTGAAAAGCCGTGAAGCGTTCGGAAAGCACATCAGTGATTTCCAAAACACACAGTTTAAGATGGCCGAAATGGCTGCGGATATTGAAATGGGCCGCGTGTTTCTTGATCAATTAATTGCAAGTCATTTAGCAGGGGAGAACATCGTGACAAACGTTTCTATGGCTAAATATAAACTTACGGAAACAGCGAGGAAGATTTCTATTGAATGTATGCAGCTGCATGGGGGATACGGTTATATGGAGGAATATAAAATTGCGAGAAGATATCGTGATATACCCGTTGCTAGTATCTATGCTGGAACGAATGAAATTATGAAAAAGATTATTGCTAAGAATATTGGCTTGTAACTAGTAGAGAAGGGGAGAGATTAGATGCGTGAAGTAGTGATTGTAGAAGGCTTGAGAACACCTGTAGGAAGAAGAAATGGAGTATTTAAGGACTACCGTCCGGATGATTTAGCTGCAGAAGTGTTAAAGGAACTAGTTAAGAGGACAGGAATTGATTCGGGAATGATAGAGGATGTCATTCTTGGCTGTGTTTCTCAATCCGGGGAACAAGCTGGGGATATCGCTAGGGTAGCGGCATTGATAGCTGGATACCCGATTGAAGTCCCTGGGACAACCATTGATCGCCAATGTGGGTCAAGTCAACAAGCTGTTCATTTTGCTGCACAGGCAATTCTTGCTGGTGATATGGATGTCGTAGTTGCAGGTGGTGTGGAGAACATGTCAAGAGTTCCTATGGGTTCTAATTATCAAGGAGCTGACCGCAGTCCAAAGCTGAAGGAAAAATACGAACTGATCAATCAAGGTGTTTCTGCGGAACGAATTGCTGAGATGTATAACTTGACTCGTGAAGAGTGTGATCAGTTTTCAGTTGAGAGTCATCAAAAAGCATTGCGTGCTCAGAGTGAAGGATATTTCCAAAAAGAGATTATTCCAGTATCCGTCCTTAATGAAGATGGGGAAAAGCTAGAAGTTACAGAGGACTCAGGACCGAGAGAGGGAACTACACTTGAAGTGCTGGCCGGGTTAAGAACGGTTTTTAAAGAAGACGGGTTAATTCATGCTGGAAACTCAAGCCAGATTAGTGATGGTGCTGCGGCTTTATTGCTTATGGAACGGAGTAAGGCTGAAGAGTTAGGCTTAAAGCCAAGGTTTAAGGTTCATACCCGAGTAGTCGTCGGGTCTGATCCAACCTTAATGTTGACGGGACCAATTCCCGCAACAGAGAAGGCTCTCCAAAAAAGCGGCTTAACGATAGATGATATAGATATCTTTGAAGTAAATGAAGCATTCGCACCAGTTCCACTTGCTTGGTTGAAGGAAACAGGAGCGGATCCCGCCAAGCTCAATCCAAATGGTGGAGCTATCGCATTGGGTCATCCTCTTGGAGGCAGCGGGGCACGTCTGATGGTATCAATGATGCATGAATTGGAACGAACAGGCGGCCGCTATGGTTTGCAAACCATGTGTGAAGGAAATGGAATGGCAAATGCTACGATTATCGAAAGGTTAAACTAAACTCGGTAAGGGGGAAGCTGAATGTCGGAAACAATCGGGCAGCTATTTGATCAGACAGTAGAAATTTTTCCTAATAAGGAAGCACTATATGATGTGCGGAGAAACCGAAGGTACACCTATAGCGAGTGGAATAACCGGGTAAATGCCCTAATTAATGCGTTAGCAGCGGAAGGCGTGAAAAAAGGCGACAGGGTATCTACTTTTCTATTTAATAATGAAGAGCTGGCTACTGCCTTTTTTGCTTGTGCTAAGATTGGTGCGGTCTTTAATCCGATTAACTTTCGATTACAGGCAGAAGAAGTCGGCTTCATTCTGGATGATGCCCGCCCTAAAGTGGTTTTGTTTGAAGAAGTATTAGCCCCGGTTGTAGCGAGTGTAGAGAAGCGGTTTCCAGAAACGGCCTTTTGGTATATTGATAAGGATGTACCGGTGTATGCTGCAAGCTTTCAGGAAAAAACGGAATCGGCACCTATTTTTTATCCTCAAGAAGAGATAACAGCTGACGATTTATATGCGATTATGTATACGAGTGGAACCACAGGAAGGCCCAAAGGGGTTATGCATCTTCATAAAGATATGGTTTCTCAGAGTAAAATATTAATCGAAGCGTTCAAGTATAGTGAAGAAGATATAGGGTTGATTACAGCGCCGATGTTTCATTGTGCAGAACTGCATTGTGCGTTCCTTCCACGGGTTCAGAAAGGAGCAAAGAATGTAATTCTCCATCAATTTAATGCAAAAAAGGTTCTTGAAATCATTGAACAAGAACAGATCAGTATCTTTTTTGCTGCCCCGACGATGTGGAATATGCTTCTTCAAGAGGATTTGTCTATCTATCAATTAGACAGTTTGATAAACGGATTATACGGCGCAGCGCCAATGGCACCAAACCTTGTTCTTGCTTGTGAAGAGAAATTAGGGGTTTCCTTGAAACAAGCCTATGGAATGACAGAGATGGGCCCTGCGGTAACGCTGCTTTTGGCTGAGGATCAAATACGTAAAGCAGGTTCTGCGGGTAAGGTTTGCCCAGAACATGAGTTAATTATTGTGCGACCTAATGAAGAAGGACCTTCTGAACCGTCAGACGTTTTGCCTGCAGGAGAGACAGGGGAAATACTGGTTAAAGGGCCTTGTATGATGAGCGGCTATTTTGAACGTAAAGAAGCAAGTGAAAAAGCACTTTATAAAGGATGGTATCATTCAGGGGATATTGGATACCTTGATGAAGAAGGCTATCTCTATGTGAAAGACCGCGTGGACGATATGATCATAACCGGCGGCGAAAATGTGTATCCTAGGGAAGTTGAAGATACGCTATTTGCTCATGAAGGGGTACTAGATTGTGCGGTTATTGGTCAGCCGGACAGCCACTGGGGTGAAAAAGTGATTGCTTTTGTTGTAAAAAAGAATCCGGCCCTAACGGAAGAAGAATTAGAAGATTGGTGCAAAAACAGCGATAGCTTAGCCAATTATAAACGCCCAAGAAACTATATCTTCTGTGAAGAGCTGCCGCGTAATGCCAGCGGTAAAGTTCAAAAATTTATGCTTCGTAAACAAGTGGAAGACGTTAGGATGTAAAGACTATTAATAAACTATCCACAACAAATCACTTGTTAAATTAATGAATTTTCAGAATTATCCACAGTGTCCACAGAGTTATCCATACTATACAAATAATAGTAGTGGATAAAAAGTAGACGTAAGCCTTTAGAAACAACAAGCTCCAAACTTATCCACAACCGTTAAGGTGGTAGTAAACGAAAGAAACCAGGCGCATAATGCCCTGGTTTCTTTCGTTTATTTCTTCGCACGTTCGTCCGCGGCCTTGGAACGCTGTTGAGCAATTATGTCATCCCGATCAGCTAGTTCTTGAGAAAATTCAATGTCACGTCCATCACTCTTTATACTTGTTGGATCTTTGAGCAATTTCTGCATGTTCTCAATTCGCTCTAAGTTTATTTTGTTTTGTCCCATTCGACAGCACCCCAAACAAGAATTTGAAATGATTGAATCATCTCATCTTCAATTTCTCCAAGTATTTAAGGTTTTATCACAGGGAATTAAAACCAAGATTTTAGCGGCGTCCTTTTTTCTCGGTAAATCCTCCAGCACGGTCTGCCTTTCTAAATTCGCGATCATAAAGTACAGATTGAGTTGAGTTTAAGGAATTTTTTATCTTATCACGCTTTTTGCTGTCCATCTTTTCATCTCCTTATGTGAGCTCTAGGCAAGAAACTTGAATCGGGATGTCTTTCTATTCCTATTTTTTCCACAGAGTGGATAATCATACTCACTTTATTATTTTTTTAGTAAATCATTCAGGGCTCCGTTCAATGTTGGGTAGCGGAAGGGATAATGAGACTTTTCTAGTACTTGCGGCTGCACCTTTTGTCCTTCCAGAACGAGTATACTCATTTCTCCTAAGACGATCTTTAGTACAAAATCTGGTACTGGAAACCAATGAGGTCGATTCATCGTTTTACTGATGGAATGGCCAAATTCCCTCATTGTTACTTGTTGTGGTGCAGTGAAATTCACAGGTCCAGAGATTTCAGAATGATGAATACAAAATAAAATGGCTCCTGCAACGTCTTGAATATGTATCCATGAGAGTATTTGGCTGCCGTTTCCAATAGTTCCACCAGCAAATAGCTTATAAGGCAGTACCATTGTAGGCAGGGCA
>NZ_JAZVJO010000133.1:0-16791 GCF_059453735.1 Peribacillus sp.
TGAAGTGTACTGGATAATGTTTGTGAGGAGGCAGTTACATTGGCTGATAATAAGAATGAGCATGTAAATTGGATGGATCCCATTTATAAAGAGTATGAGAAAGACGGCGGACTTAAAAATAATCCAGGGTACGGAAAACCACTTCCAAAAACGATTTTGCATGGTTCTATTTATGATAATTTTTTAAATACTGCAAAACAAGCAGGCTATTTACCGCCATGGATTAAGTTGCAGCAGGATATTCGTAAGCTCGTGTCACAAGCTGTTACCTTAAAATCCTCTAATGTTGACGGAAACCTCGAAACTTACATAAATGAAATAAACGAAAAAGTGGCGAAATATAATTCGATTTGTCCGTCTCATTTACAACGAGTCTTAGTTACTGAAGAATTACTTGAGCAGCAATATGATCGTTGGAGATAAATATCTTAAATAATTTGGATTCTATATATCGGTAGTTCTGCTGAATTATGATATAATCTCGAAATAAGGAAAGAGAGGGTTCGTTTTGGAAAAAAGAAAAGAACTATTTTCATGGATTAAAGCAATTGCCATTGCAGTTATCCTGGCTTTTGTCATCCGGACTTTCACCTTTGCACCAATTATCGTTGACGGCGAGTCCATGATGCCCACCTTAGAGGACCATGAAAGGCTGGTACTTAATAAGTTTGGAACCAACATTGATGACATTGAACGGTTTGATGTAGTCGTATTCCATGCAACTGAGAAAAAGGATTACATTAAACGAGTAATCGGTAAGCCTGGCGATCATATTGAATACAAGGATGATACGCTCTATATAAATGGCAAAGAGTATAAAGAACCATACTTAGATGAATACAAGCAGGAAATGGGCGGCGAGCTGCTTACTTGGGACTTTAAGCTTGAAGATAAAACCGGCAGTATGACTGTGCCCGAGAATGAATTATTTGTGATGGGTGATAATCGTCAAAATAGCTTGGACAGCCGAGAAATTGGTACAATTTCTATCGATGAAGTAGTGGGAAAAGCAAACTTTGTCTATTGGCCGATTAATGATTTTAAAATTGTTAAATAATCTAACAAAAAAGCAAGACACTATTCCACAGTGTCTTGCTTTTTTGTTAGTAGCACTCCGTCTTCCATTGACTACAAAGAGTGTGTTTGGTCATACTGATAAATAGTATCATCGATAGTGCAGGATAATTTATCATTGATTTGCTACCTCTTTTCCATTATCTTTAGTCTATGTGGAAAAAAAAGTTAATCGTTTATTTACATAAAAGTATTGAATTCCACCCTTCGTTGTTCATTCTATAGATTAAGCCCCTGGATAAACATGAAATGGAGACTTGTGGAATGGATATCGCTAAAGAATTAATTGCTCAATATGGGTATTTCGCTATCTATGGAATGCTTGCATTGGGAATGATCGGACTGCCTGTACCTGATGAAATTTTAATGACTTTTGTAGGATACTTAACGTCTACTTCTGTTTTGAATTTTAAATTAGCTGTGCTTGTTAGCTTTTTGGGAGCAATCACAGGGATGATGGGAAGCTTTTTTCTTGGCAGAAAATTGGGCAAGCCCCTGCTAATTAGTCATGGAAAATGGATTAAGTTGACACCGGCTAGACTAGCCATGGCCGAAAGATGGTTTGAACGTTATGGCCCGTGGACCATTGTCATTGGTTATTACATTCCAGGCATCCGGCATCTGACTTGCTATTTTTCAGGAATCAGCGGAATGAGAAAAAGGCAGTACTTCTTGTATGCCGGAGTTGGTTCATTAAGCTGGTGTATCGTGTTTAATCTTATTGGTTATTATATCGGAGTCATCACCTAAGAGGGCGAACATGGTGGAATATTATGAACTTAATGCTAGAATAGAAGCATCATAAATGAATAGGAGCTGTAAAATATGGATCAAATTAATTGGACAAATGAAATTGAGAGCAGGAAATTAGATTTATTGGTGGACACTCAGAACTTGTTGAAGATCAAGAGTGTCATGGATGAGGAGAATTCAACAGAGCAGGCTCCCTTTGGTGAAGGTGTAAAGAAAGCATTGGATTATATGCTGGAGTTAGGAAAGAAGGATAACTTTACTGTTAAATCTGTTGATCATGTGGCTGGTCATATCGAAATGGGTGAAGGTGAAGAATTGATCGGAATTCTTTGTCATGTTGACGTTGTACCTGAGGGTGACGGCTGGGCATCAGATCCGTTTGGTGCAGAAATCAGAGATGGTAAAATCTTTGCTCGTGGTGCAGTTGATGATAAAGGTCCAACGATGGCAGCTTATTATGCAATGAAAACGATTCGGGAGCTTGGTCTGCCGTTAAATAAACGAGTACGAATGATTATTGGAACGGATGAAGAATCGGATTGGCGTTGTGTAAATCGTTATTTTGAAACAGAGGAAATGCCGACAATTGGTTTTGCCCCTGATGCTGATTTCCCAATTATTAATGCAGAAAAGGGGATTTGGGACTTTACTCTTGTACAAGAACCAAGCAGTGAAAATGAAAAAGGCGAAGTAGAGATTATAGACTTCTCGTCCGGCAGAAGAACAAATATGGTTCCTGATTATGCAAGTGCTAGAGTGAAACTTGCAGATCCATCAGCGTTAACAAGTCAATTTACTGCTTACCTCAAAAAACACTCTTTAAAAGGTAATGCTGCTATTGAACGAGATGAGGCCTTACTTGAACTTGAGGGGGTATCTGCACATGCAATGGAACCAAATAATGGTGTGAATGCAGGCTTATATTTGGCTGCTTTTCTTTCAGAACTGCCATTGCCTGCCCATGCAAAGACCTATTTTACGTTTATTCAAAATCAGCTTTTTGGAGATACTCGCGGAAACCGATTGAACATTGCGTTTTCCGATGAAATCACAGGAGAATTAACATTGAATGCGGGCAAATTCAGTTATTCAAGTCGTGGAGAAGGTATGATAGGTTTCAGTATGCGTTACCCTGTCACCTATGATTGGGAAGCGAACAAACTAATGCTTGAACAAGAATTACCTGACTTTACGGTCGTTACAAATTCCCATTCAACTCCACATTATGTCGATAGCGACAGTTTCTTAATTCAAACCCTAAAACGAGTGTATGAAGAAGAAACAGGTGATCAAGCTGAACTTCTTTCTATCGGGGGCGGAACGTACGCAAGGTCATTGAAAGAAGGCGTTGCTTTTGGACCGTTATTCCCAGGAAGTGAAGACATCGCCCACCAAAAAGATGAATATATAGATATAGACGATATGCTTAGAGCTGCGGCTATTTATGCCCATGCCATTTACGAATTAGCTAAATAATCGGGCGGGGAGGAACAGATGTTGGGAAAACTGATTTTTAATGGTGAATTCATCAACCGTTCAGCTAGTAAAGTGGATGTAGAAGACCGGGGATATCAGTTCGGTGATGGGGTGTATGAAGTAATCCGCGTATATAATGGAAAATTGTTTACAAGTCAGATGCACCTTAATCGTTTAATTGACAGTGCTAAAAAGATTTCCTTAGACGTAGGGTATACAGCAGCTGAACTTGAAATCCTGATACAGCAGCTTGTCACTGAAAATCAGCTGACATTTGGTACGGTTTATATGCAGTTCACCCGAGGAGCAGCACCTAGAAATCATGCTTTTCCAATGGATAAAATACAATCGGTTTTTGTTGCCTACACCAACGAAATTCCATACGGCGGTGAAGTGAAACTAGGTAAACAGGCGATTACAACGGAGGATATCCGTTGGCTGCGGTGTGATATTAAGAGTTTAAACTTACTAGGCAACATCCTAGCAAAACAACAGGCAGTGGAAAAGGGTTGTTTTGAAGCCATTCAACATCGAGGTAATACGATTACAGAGGGAAGTTCTTCTAATATCTCTATTGTGAAGGACAATGTTCTAATTACCCATCCTCCTGCTAATTTGATATTAAATGGCATTACGAGAAGGGTAATGCTGCAACACTGTCACACGAATGGAATACCCTATCGTGAAGAGTCGTTCACTATTGCTGAAATGATGAATGCTGATGAGGTTATTATGACAAGCACGAGTGCTGAAATTACACCCATTACATTAATTGATGGAAAAGCAATCGGAGCAGGGACACCAGGTCCATTAACCAAAAAACTTCAGCAGTTGTTTCACCAAGAAATTGAAACGCAGTGTGGTCGAGTAACCTGAATGTAATCAATGAACATGCTCTTGCCTGGTTAAGGCAAGAGCTGTTTTGTTTTTTTGAAATTAAGTACTTTGTGATACTATTAAAGAAAATGGTAAAGAAAGGATTTGTTTATTTATGAAATCAGCTGAACATTTCTTCTTTGCACTTACCTTGCCTGATGAAATCAAGGCGGAACTTCATTTACAATGTCAGCAGTTACGAAAGGACTATCCTTTTAAAAAGTGGCTTCATCGCGATGATTATCATATTACGCTAGCTTTTCTTGGGAATACTTCAGACACTCAAAGGCAGGAGGCAGTCCGCCTTATTGAAAGCAGCCTGAAGAATGAACACAGCTTTCAACTTACACTGGCTGGCGCAGGGATATTTGGAGACAAAAAAAGTCCCCGAATTCTTTGGGCAGGTATAGAAGAATCCGATAAGCTGAGAACGATTCAGCAAAAAGTCTATGATGCATGTATAACAGCCGGATTTAAACTGGACAAAAAACCCTTTACACCACATATAACGTTAGCAAGAAAATATACAGGTGAACAGTTTTCTCTTGAGAGATTGCAGCAAACAGCCGATAGTAAACAGACAGCAGAGTTTGCTGCAACGAAGGTTAGTCTGTATCAGACACATATAGGTGCCTCTCCTTCTTACGAGTCAATAGAGACCATTTATTTACAACCTAATACATAAAATAGAGAATTTAGGGGGGATGAGTTGGATGGGACAGCTCATTAAACTGCAGGATTACATTTCAAGATATGAACAGGACATTTATCGTTATCCCCTGCAGTTTGTACGTTTAAAGCAACAGCAATGGGAAAAGTTAAAGACAGCTTTTTTAGCTGGGGAACTTGAAACCCTTTATGGCAACCTGTCCGTAGAAACACAAGAAGAAGGTAGGCAGGAAGGTAAGACGGGGATAGGCACTAAGCTGAAAAAAATGTTCAATCGTCAGGTGAAATCAGAGGTGACTGAACGAGAAGTACTTCCTGTTATGGAAAAAAAAGAATTTTCATTACATTTCTCCTCTACGCCAAATAGTTTAGAGGACCTTAAACAGACCTATCTAAATCAACTCATTCGTTTTCAATTAAAATGGGGAAGTTCGACGATTCAAGAAAAATCGTATATTAACCAGACCTTTTTTCTCGATGAAAAGCTGCGCTTCTTTTTACAGCGTTTTCCTGATACATGCTTGATCCTGTATAAGCCCATTTTTTTATTGAAAAACGCTCCGGTCGAAGGAGAAGTGATTATTGTCACTCCTACAGAAATCTGGTGTATCGCTTTCTTAGAAGATAGTGATGATGCGGCCTTTATGGGTTCAAGTGATCGGTTTTGGCTCCGTAAACATCATTTGCATTCCGATAAAAAAGTGTTAAATCCGATGCTTTCTGTAAATAGAATGGGGAAAATTGTTAAAAAGATAGGTTCAATCTATGAATCGCCTCTCCCCATACATAAAGTCATATTATCTCGAAATGGGTATATAGATTATCCACAATCACCTTATGATATAGAAATAGTTGATAAACGGAGCTTTCCAGCTTGGTTTAAAAAAATGAGAAATGCAGGAGCCCCTCTAAAGCATCAGCAACTAAAGACCGCCCAGGCACTGCTTGATTATTGTCAAACAACTTCAAGCAGCAGAGTAGAATGGGAAACTGAAGTAGATGGAGAAGCAGAAGATGATTACAGAACATAATAGTTTGAATCCAGAAGGAGAAAGACTGACAATCAATAAGATTTATTTTATTGTGAATCCAGCAGCCAAGAATGAACGCAGCCGAAAGCTCTGGGGGAAAATTGAAAGCAGTCTAAGCATACCTCATACCGTTTTTTATACCGAACATAAGGGACATGCAGAGTCTATCGTTAGAGATATTCTACAGAAAACGACATTTCGGACGCTTCTCGTTTCTGTAGGAGGCGATGGAACCCTTCATGAGGTGATTAATGGTGCTCAAGGACACCCTCATGCAGTTATTACTAGTATCCCGACAGGATCAGGAAATGACTTTGTGAGAGGTGTTCAAAAGACGAAAAATGTTAAAGATGCACTAGACCTTATATCCCAAGCTGATTCTTCCCACTCTGCTGTTGATTTAGGTCAGTTTGTGATTGACGGTGAGCAGAGGCATTTTGTAAATAGTATTGGGATAGGCATCGATGCCGAAGTCATCTATGCCATGAATCAATCCACGATAAAAAAATGGTTTAATATTTTCAAAGCGGGGAAACTTGCATATATCTATACATTTATTAAAAAAGTGATTACCTATAAGAGAAGCGATATGGAAATCAGTATTGATGGTAAAGAATTCAATTTTAAAAAAGTATGGTTTATTGTGGTGGCGAATCAATCATTTTTTGGCGGCGGCATAAACATCTCACCAGCGTCAAAGACCAATGATGGCAAGTTTGAGGTGTTGGCTGTACACACGATTTCTCCTCTTAAATTGCTCCTCGTTTTTATCTCCGTTTATTGGGGAGGACATCTTCGAATTCAAAACGTGGATATGTTCACTGGGAAGACAATACGAATTCATTCCCTTGATTCGGTGAGAATACAGGCTGATGGAGAATTCGTTGGAAGTACAAGTGTAGATATTCAAGTGGCAGAGCGTGATCTACACGTTTGTCAAAAAAAGATAGATAACGAATAAAAGAAAATTTATGATAATAACACGCTTCCGTTACCAAATAAAAGGGTTTTGTTTTCATTTTTGCCTATATTAGGTAGTATTTCGTAGAAGATTGTCGGATACTACTTGACGTAAGAAAGGCTTTTAACTAAAATTTAATAAGATAGCTATTGTTAAATGCTCAATAGCTGTCTTTTTTATTCTTAAGGAAAATTATCAAGTTCATTATAATAGATTGTTTGGAGTACGACTGTTTATTCTGTGCTGATTCAAAAGTGCTTGATCGTATTAAGTGAGGAAATTGAAGGTGAACCATTTGGAAGATATATTAGGTGAGGGGTGGGATGTTTATCCCGCTGGAGGGGCAACTGGAGAAGCCTTCATTGCTGTAAATGACCAACAGAAACTTTTCCTGAAACGTAACTCTTCGCCATTTTTGGCTGTTCTGTCTGCTGAGGGAATTGTTCCTAAGTTAATGTGGACAAGACGCCTAGAGAATGGGGATGTCATTACGGCTCAGCACTGGTTGAATGGCAGAGAGCTTAAGCAAGCTGAAATGGATAAGGAACCAGTTGCAAAACTCTTGCGGAAAATCCATCAGTCTCAACCGCTGTTAAGCATGTTGAAAAGACTTGGAAAATCCCCTCTAAGGCCTGAAGGTATACTTACAGAAATTGAAACGAACATAGAACAGGACATAGTAAATATTCCAAAGGTTTCTCAGGCGTTCTCCTTTTTGCGAGAAAACCTTTTGTTAATTGAATCCAATGAAACGGCTGTCTGTCATTGTGATATTAATCATAATAATTGGCTGCTGACTGATGCTGGAAAGCTTTATTTGATTGACTGGGACGGGGCCATGATTGCGGACCCGGCAATTGATTTAGGCAGTCTTTTGTATACCTATGTCCCAAGGGAAAATTGGAGTGATTGGTTGGAACGATACGGACTAAGCTTGGATGCCGGCTTAGAAATGAGAATGAAGTGGCACGCCATTTCCCAATTACTATCCTTTATTCAATGGCATAAATCAAAGAATCGTTTAGAAGAAATGGCGGCTCTTATAGAACGACTAGGCTACGTACTTGAATCGTAATTAGGAATACTGGTCAATTTCGTCTACCCATTCAGAAAGCTGACCTTGGTGTTCGGAAATATGGCTGTCTAAATCAGCAGTTCCGGCCCCTGTTTGGCCATAACGGTAAATCTCTTCTAGTATTGTTAGTGCGCTTTGATCAATATCCATATTGATCATGAGTGATTTAACCAGTCGTTCGACTTGCTCGCATTCCGCAACGGATCCACAACAATCTGTTTGTTGATTAGTTAAAATATCCTTTAATAAAGAGAACTGATCTTGTTGAGATAAGGGCATCTTTTAACCTCCTAAGGGTTATTGTTTTTTCTTTAAATAGGATGTGTGTTTCGAATGGTTTTATACCTAAACTAAACCCGCGGCGTGCAGCAGCGGTTTCTTTTGGTGTTGCAGGAAGCCATGCTCTCATGGTATGGTTTGAACGAAATCTTATAATTAGGGGTGTCAGTATGCGTTTAAGAAATAAGCCCTGGGCTGACGAACGTTTGGGAGAGTTCCCAAACTATGCAATAGCTCAGCCGGAAAGTCATAAGGGAAAATGGCGGGAATTGTTTGGAAACGATAATCCGCTTTATATTGAAGTAGGAACAGGAAAAGGCCGCTTTATTACGGAAATGGCCAAAGCTCATCCAACTATTAATTTTATTGGAATTGAAGTATATAAAAGCGTTATTGTATCGGCACTTGATTTACTAATTGAAGCGGCAGTGCCAAACCTTAAGCTTTTGAGTGTGGATGCCGTAAATCTTGCTGATTATTTTGAAAAAGGTGAAGTGGACCGCGTGTATTTAAACTTCTCGGATCCTTGGCCAAAAACTCGTCATGCCAAAAGGCGCCTCACGCATACTTCATTCTTGGGGATCTATGAATCAATTTTACCGGAAAAAGGTGAAATTCATTTCAAAACGGATAACCAAGGCTTATTTGAATCCTCTTTATTGAGTATCTCTGATTATGGAATGAAGCTGACCTTTATCAGCTTAGATTTGCATAACAGTTCATTTGAAGGCAATATTATGACCGAGTATGAAGAAAAGTTTTCTAAAAAAGGCAATCGAATTTATCGTTTAGAAGCACAATATCGTTAAGTAAAGCCTGGGCAATTACCCAGGCTTTTTTTATAGAAATAGTATTCTAAAAATTTTAAATAATTTGTCATGAATGATACAATTTAAGAAAAGGAGGGGGAATATGGAAACCTTACAATTGGGTAATATTAAGCTAACCTGGCTAAACGGTGGAGTAACCTATTTAGACGGCGGCGCAATGTTTGGTGTGGTTCCAAAGCCATTATGGGCAAAAAAATATTCACCAAATGAAAATAATCAGATTGAATTAAGAACCGATCCTTTGCTAGTTCAAACAAACGGCTTAAACATTTTACTTGAGTCGGGATTGGGAAATGGGAAATTTGATGAGAAGAAGAAACGGAACTTTGGAGTTTTGGAAGAATCATCTGTATTAACGGATTTAGATGCGTTAGGACTTACGGCGGATGATATACATATCGTGTTGATGACACATCTTCATTTCGATCACGCATGCGGATTAACCGAGCTAAAAGATAATCAATGGGTGTCCGTATTTAAGCAAGCAGCGATTATTACTTCACAGTTTGAATGGGATGAAATGAGGGACCCGAATATCCGTTCAAAAAATACGTACTGGAGAGAGAATTGGGAAGCTGTCTCTAGTCAAATGAAACTTTTTGAAAAGGAAATTGAAATTACGAAAGGGATTAAGATGGTTCATACAGGAGGACATAGCAACGGTCATTCCATTGTTATTATTGAAGATGGCGATGAAATCTTACTCCATATGGGCGATATCATGCCGACGCATGCTCATTCAAATGTACTTTGGGTTCTTGCCTATGATGATTATCCGATGGATTCTGTCTTTCAAAAACAAAAGTGGATGAAGACGGGCTTAGAGAAACAAGTCTGGTACAGTTTCTATCACGATGCCTATTATCGGGCAATAAAATGGGATCAGACAGGAAAACAAGTTATTAATGAAGTAAAGAGAACCCGCTGATTGATTTGAGGAGAATCGATTTATTTTGGGCCGCGTGACGGCTGACTTACTATTATTAACTTTAAGGGACAGACTAAGATTAGTCTGTCCCTTTATAGTGATTATTTTTTTGTTAGATCAATGATGGTGCCCGTTGAGGCATCCGCAGCAAAATCAAACTGTTCAAGGATTCCGTTGGTATAACGAGTAATTCCACCTTTAAAGACTTGATAGTCTAGATCATTTTTTTGATAATTTTCTGGCTTCATAACAATCCATGAACCATATATTTTACCATCTTTTTTAACAGATTCTTTTACTGAGGCTAATACTTTTTCTGGTGATGGCCCACAGCTTTGTTCAAGAGCTTGCTTAGCTGCATATCCTGCTGCAAAGCCAGCGGCAGCCCCTAATAATAAATTTTTATAATTCATAAATGTTCCCCTCCTGCTTAATTACTTTTTGGACTCTTGTACTAGTATACAAAAAAAAACGGACAAAGCCCAATAATTGGAGCGGTACATATTTGATGAGATCAAAAACATAACAATATTTAACATGCAAATGGTATAATAACATCATTCAAATATAAGAATCTAACTAATATAGGTACATAAAAAATGTAAAGATTAGGGGTAATAAAATGGATCAAGAGACTTTATCGCTGTTTAAGACGTTGACAGAGCTGCCAGGTATTGCTGGAAATGAACACGATGTCCGTAAATTCATGCGAACTGAGCTTGAAAAATATTCTGATGAATTGATTCAGGATAAATTAGGCAGTTTGTTTGGCGTGAAAAAAGGGGACGAAAATGGACCTAAAATTATGGTAGCAGGCCATATGGACGAAGTAGGGTTTATGGTAACATCCATTACGGATAATGGTATGCTCCGTTTTCAAACGATTGGCGGCTGGTGGAGTCAGGTTTTATTAGCCCAAAGGGTTGAAATTATAACTGATAAAGGCCCTGTTATTGGGGTAATTGGCTCTGTACCTCCACATTTACTTGAAGAATCACAGCGTTCTAAGCCAATGGATCAAAAAAATATGTTAATTGATATAGGTGCAGACAGCGCCGAAGATGCAAAATATATTGGAATTAGACCGGGGCAAGCCATAGTTCCTATCTGTCCATTTACTCCAATGGCAAATCCGAAAAAAATTATGGCTAAAGCTTGGGACAATCGCTATGGGTGCGGGTTAGCAATTGAATTACTCAAAGACCTAAAAAATGAGAAACTCCCTAATACTCTTTTTTCAGGTGCTACAGTGCAAGAGGAAGTGGGCTTAAGAGGCGCACAAACGGCTGCTTTTATGATTAAACCCGATCTATTCTTTGCATTAGATGCCAGTCCAGCAAATGATGCTTCAGGAAATAAGAATGAATTTGGCCAGCTTGGTAAGGGTGCTTTGCTTCGCATTCTAGACCGCTCAATGGTTACCCATAAAGGGATGAGAGAGTTCATTCTTGATACAGCTGAAACAAATGACATCCCATATCAGTATTTTGTTTCTCAAGGCGGGACAGATGCTGGAAAGGTTCATATTGCTAATGAAGGGATTCCAAGTGGTGTAATTGGTATTTGTTCGAGATACATTCATACGCATGCCTCAATTATTCATATTGATGATTATGCAGCTGCTCGTGAGTTAATAGGCAAATTAGTTAGGGCTTGTGATCGTACAACAGTAGAGAGTATTAGAAATATCGGATGATACATACCGGCAATGATGTGGTAAACAAGCGAAGCCTGTTTACCACGTAGTTCATTACTGGTTTTTTGAATGGAGTGAAAGAAAATGAAAATGGCAGTGGGAAGTTTTAACCCCGCAAAGGTAGAAGCTGTACGGACTATTTTTAACAAAGATGAATTAGTGACCATGAAGGTTGATTCTGGGGTATCTGAACAGCCTTTCTCAGATGAAGAGACCATAGAGGGTGCTGTTAACCGAGCTAAGAATTGTCTGAATGAAAGTGATGCTGAACTTTCCATCGGCCTTGAAGGCGGCGTCGTGGATACAAAGCATGGCATGTTTGTCTGTAACTGGGGTGCGTTAGTGACGAGGAAGAATGAAGTGTTCATCGCTGGCGGGGCACGAGTCTTGCTTCCTGATCATATCGCAAATCGACTGCGAGCTGGAGAAGAGTTGGGTCCTGTAATGGATGATTTTACTCAAAGCAATAATATCCGAAAAAAAGAAGGAGCAATAGGAATATTTACGAATAATCGTGTCACGCGGGCAGAGATGTTTCAGCATATTGTTCGGATGCTTGCTGGTCAGTATGAATATAACGAACAACGTATAAGAATGTGAAGATTAGGGCATTTTTAAAAGACTGGATATGAAGGTAACCTGCCAGTAAATTATTAAGAATGTGGGATGATGTATGATTATTCCGAAATCAATACGTATCTTATGTGTTGCTGCCTGCGTAACAACTGGCTGTTCTTATGAAAACCATGTAAATAAAGCAAAAGAAGCGGCTGAATCTGTCTTTCTGGAAGCATCATTAAAGCCAGACTATCAAACAAAAACTATAGAATTGTATCTGCCAGACGACTTTATCGTAGCGGAAGAAAGTGAAAACAATTTTATATTAGAAAAAAGCGGGAATCCATATATCTTATTTGTGAATCCCCATGAAAATCGAAAGAGTCGAACGTTATATACTACCGTAAAGCAATTGAACGATAAGGATATTGAGCTTGCAAACTTTGAAGATCAAGAGAGCTTCGGTTTTATAGCGATTAGAGATCTAGACGAGAAAAAATACGAGGTATCGGTTGGAGTTGGGGGAGTTAAATTAACGACAGAAACGAGTGAAAAGAAGCTGTCTGATGAAGCTGCCCAAATGATGACCATTGTGGACTCTATTACACAGAAAAAGTAAAAAACCTGAAAATTCCAAATTGGAACTTCAGGTTTTTTACTTTATTTAGTTACTACTGGTTGTTCAGATGTTATATTCGTCTTTTCAAGCTCGAATTGTGAAACAACGTTTTGGAGGTCCCCTGCGATATAACTTAACTCAGATGCAGCCTCGCTGACCTGGTTAATGGCAAGAAGCTGACTCTGACTCGACGCACTTACTTCTTGTGAAGAACCTGCAGATTGTTCAGAAATGGAATAGATGTCACCAAGCTTTTGTGCAAGAACATTATTGTAATCCTGAACTTCTTTGACCGAAAGCTGCACATTCGAAATTTTGGAACTGATTCGGTTGACATGATTGACGATGTTTTCAAAAGCATTTTTTGTCACGATTACGGACGTACTCTGAACATTTTTATATTCATTGAATTTCTTTGCTTCAATCATTAATTTTTCCATTTGATCATTCATAGTTTGGACTAGATTTTGTATGGTTTGTGCTTCAAATTTTGATCGCTCAGCCAGCTTTCGAACTTCCTTAGCGACGACACTAAACCCACGGCCGGCGTCACCCGCTCTAGCTGACTCAATCGCTGCATTTAAGGCGAGTAAATCCGTATTCTCAGCAATCTCTTGAATTGTTCCAACAATACTTGCTATGGCATGTGACTTTTCAGATGCGCTTTGAACTTGTAGGGTCAAATGAGTTGCTAATTCGAGAAATTGTTCTGATGTATTATGAAGACTTTCTACGGTTTTTAACCCTTCTTGCCCCTCAATAACGGTTTGCTGTGCTTCAGCTTGTATTTCTTTGCTAAGTTTTTCCGTACCGAAAATGGAATTAGATACATTCTTCATAATGCCGTTGCTTTCTTCGAGTTCTGAGGTCTGTTGACTAGCCCCCACTGCCACTTGTTTGACAGCTATATTGACTTGTATAGATTGAGCAGATGTTTCCTCAGAAATGGCTGCAAGATGCTGAGAGGATGAGCTTAACTTTTCTGCCGAATTACGGACTTCAAGTAATGATTCTTTTACTCGATCAGCCATGATATTAAAAGTATCAGCTACTGCGACCACCTCATCTTTGTACTTCATAGAAACACGGTGAGTCAAGTCACCGCTGCCGATTTTTTCAGCACCTGATTTTAAGGCGGTAATAGATGAATTAATCGTTTTTAACAGAAACGTTCCTACTAAGAATAAAATAATAATAATTAAGAGACTAATCCCAATTAATGAATAGGTTAGTTGTTGAATTTTCTTTTGTTGTGTTTGGTTTAAGGCTTCCTGTTCTTGGCTGGCCATTTTTTCTAAATCTACAGCTGCTGCCTCGACAGATTTACCAAGCTTATCGAAAGAGAGGTTCATACTGGTTGTCTTTAAGTAGGCTGAAACAATGGAACTTAGGGCTTTCTGATAGGTATACATTTCTGTTACTATTTCTTCTTTTTGAGCTTCAGCTAGAGAAGATTCTTCCAAAAGAGTCATGAAAGTAGATAAACGATTACTGTAATCACTATAAGGTTCTTGTTCTTTCGTAAGTAAATACTGATTTTCTAAGAGCCTCAGTATGAAGAATTCATCAATCAGGGTTTGATTACCTGTTTGATTTAATAATTGTGACACGTTACTGCCTGATTGGTTTATTTCGTTATTTAGACCTTCGTTAAGGGAGTATCCCATTTCAACGTATAAAGCAGCCAGTTTCTTGAAATTCGTTGAATAATCGATCACACTCTTTTCAATTTTTTCAAAGTTGGCAGCAATCTCAGGATATTCGCTGTATTCTTTCTTTAACTCAGCTGTTTGTTTTTGTACGCCGCTGATATTATTTTCTACTAACTTTGCACCGGTTTTTTGTGGATTCCTTAAATATTGACGCTCAAACTTACGAGTTGTGGCCATGTTGTATTTAACGTCTTTTATCTGAGAGACAGCAGTATTTAAAATAGCTTCTTCATTACGTACATTCTTTTGCATGGTGGATGAATATAAATTAAAAGCAATTAATGCTATGACTCCTGCTAAGGTCATATAAAGAATAATACTAATCTTTGCTCGTATTGTTTTCATTTCGTCCTCTCTTTCTAGTAGGGTACGTACGGAAGGACCAAAAAATAGATTTGGTTGAAAATTGTTAAAATACTAAATAATTACTATATTATAAATATAATTTACCAGTATAACAATAGTTTTTTGTCAATTTTGACCAGTATTCCGTATTCAAGTAGTTCAATGATCGCGTTTTTTCATTTCTTTTTCTCACGACAGGTTGCGTATTATTGGTTGTCCTAACATTTGTTTGGTATTATCAAGGTACATAACTATCGTAGAAATTGAATAGCAGGAGGAATTATAAATGAAGCATTTAGAATCGGTTGAACAATTTGAGGAAATGAAAAAGGAAGGGAAATATGTATTCTTATTTTCCGCTGCCTGGTGTCCTGATTGTCGTATAATTGAGCCATTTCTTCCAGAGATTGAAGAGAAATATCCAGAGATCACGTTTATTTATGTGGACCGTGACAAGTTTATTGATATTTGTGCTCAGCATGATATATATGGGATCCCAAGTTTTCTAGCTTATGAGCAAGGCAAAGAAGCTGGGCGATTTGTCAGTAAGGACAGGAAAACAAAAGAGGAAATTGAAACATTTATTGAATCGTTATAAGACTTCACTTTCAGTATATTGGAAAGGATTATCTTATAGAGAGAATAGCAGGAGGCAACCGAAATTATGAACATGGATAGCAAGAAAATGGTCAAGGCAATAAAAGAGCGCTTAGAGCAGAGCAAACGTAGTTTTCAATATGATAGTAAGCAGGATACCCTGCGGATAGAAAATACGGATACAAAAAAAGGAATTACGGTAGAGATTTCGAAAATTGTAGCTAATTGGGAAAATGTTCAAGATAAAGCCATTGACGAAGTGGTTTATTATATTGAAGAAGCTTTAAAAGTAATGGGAGAACAACATTCACTTCAGGGAAAAGAGAAACAAATATTCCCCGTCGTCCGGTCAACGTCATTTCCTGATGAATCGGAAAATGGGAACAAATTTTTGTTTGACGATCATACAGCAGAAACGCGGATTTACTATGCATTAGACTTAGGAAAGACGTATCGTTTAATCGATCATACCATGCTCGAACAAGAAGACTGGGATGCGGATCGAATCCGGGAAATAGCTCGTTTTAATGTCCGCTCATTACCGACTCCTCTAAAGGCAGATACTGTGGCAGGGAATACGTTTTATTTTCTCAATACGAATGATGGATATGATGCAAGTAGGATTGTTAATGAAGCGTGGCTAAAAGAAATGAAGGCCTCGATGAAAGGAACAATGGCAGTAGCCATTCCTCATCAGGACGTCATTATCATTTGTGACATCGAAAATGAAACGGGTTATGATATTCTCGCGCAAATGGCTATGAGTTTTTTCACGAGTGGTCATGTGCCGATAACCGCCTTATCGTTTCTTTATGAAGACGGGGAGCTTGAACCTGTTTTTATTCTGGGGAAAAACAAAAAGCGTTAAAAGTAAACAGGCTGCCCATTTGGCAGCCTTCAGACTGTAGACAAACTCGGGTGAAAATCGAGTCTTGTCTACAGTTTTCTTTTTTATCTTCTAAAGCGGGGTGTTGATTTCCATTCCAGGCGTTTCGCTTTCCGCGGGCAGGCGGTGAGCCTCCTCATCGCTTACGCTCCTGCGGGGTCTCACCTGTCCTGCTATTCCCGCAGGAGTCTTCACGCCAACACTCCCATCAACTGCCTTTCTAAATACAATCTCAAAAGTCAAATCCGTTCTATTTTAAATAAACTTGATAAGGATCCTTTCGAAAACCCATTTAATGCAACGTGGTCAGCTTGAAATGGTCGCATTAGACCAGCTTGTTCCCGAGTACCATTGGTCCGCAAAATGGAAGAAGCCCTCGATTTTTCTTTCATTTATGATCTGGTCAAGATGATCTGTATTTGGAAG
>NZ_JAZVJO010000134.1:0-3992 GCF_059453735.1 Peribacillus sp.
GTCATTGCCATCGACGCCCGTTATGATCCAGCTATTAACACGTGGAGAGTATATACACATGGAGGACGGAAGCCAACTGAACGTACTGCCATTGAATGGGCAGTGGAAGCGGTCAGCCGTGGAGCTGGTGAAATTCTATTAACGAGCATGGATTGTGATGGTGAGAAAAGCGGATTCCACATTGAATTAACACAAGCCATATCAGAGGCGGTATCCGTACCAGTCATTGCGTCCGGCGGGGCAGGAAACGCTGAACATTTTCAAGAGGTATTTGAAGAGGGGAAAGCAGATGCAGCACTCGCTGCATCGATTTTTCACTATAAAGAGACTTCAGTAAAAGAAGTAAAAACGTTTCTAAAAAAACAGGGAGTGGTTGTACGATGAATATAGAAAAAATTGCTTTTGACGAAAAAGGGTTAGTGCCGGCCATTGTTCAGGATGCGAATACAGGTGAGGTTTTAACACTTGCCTATATGAATCAAGAGTCTCTTAAGCTCTCCATTGAAAAAGGAGAAACTTGGTTCTTTAGCCGTTCTCGGAACGAGCTTTGGCATAAAGGTGAAACAAGCGGCAATACACAGAAAATTAAACAGATTAATTATGACTGTGACCAAGATGCCTTAGTGGTGAAGGTTCTACCTGAAGGACCAGCTTGTCACACAGGGACCACAAGCTGTTTCTCTGAGACATTATTTGAAGCGGAGGAATCTTCTCCTAAAACGCCGGCATCCTTCTTGTTTGATCTTGAAGCAGTAGTAGCTGAAAGAAAATCAACCATGCCTGAGGGATCATATACCACCTATTTATTTAATGAAGGGGTAGATAAAATCCTTAAAAAGGTAGGAGAGGAAGCCTCTGAGGTCATCATTGCAGCAAAAAATCGCAGCCATGAAGAGCTTAGTCTAGAATCGGCTGATTTACTCTATCACCTAATTGTGTTATTCCAAGAGCAGGAGCTGCCGTTGCAAGCAGTCTTAGATGTATTGAAGGAAAGACACGCGAAAAAGGATTAATACAAGAAGAAAGGAGTCCGCTATGATGGACTCCTTTTTTGCGATTATAATTTCATCGTTACCCCAGACTGTTGAAGTTTTTTCGCTCTTTTTTTATTGAATCCTCTAGCAAAACTCCATTGCACTTTAAAGAATAATACGTTCAAAATGAAGGTTAATAAGATGGAACCAAGTAAATCGTACACAACATGCTGTTTTACAAATAATGTTGACATTATAATTATAGCGCCTATGATATGAATGAGTGACTTTTGGAAAAAATTAGTTTGCTTGATTTGCAGGAAGGCAAGCATGACAATACTCGTTGTCAGGACATGTATGCTTGGAAAGCAATTAACAGGCTCATCATTTCTAAAAATCCAAGCTGTTAACATTGTGAAAATGGAATTTCCCTCTAGCTCAGGTCTAGGAACCGTTGTTTGGTAAAAGTAATAAATAATAAAACAGATAACTTCTCCTCCTGCAATCATAAGCAGGGTTTTCCAATAAACAATTCGATCCATAAACCAAAAAAAGAAGATAGCGAGGAACAAATAGGCGTACCATGCAATGTATGGAATAATAAATACGGTTAAAAATGGAATGTAAGAATCTATCGGGGTTGAAAGTTCAATTGCTTCAGAGTTTCTTAGATTTAACCAACCATATATTATTCCAAGAATCGGAAAAATCGCGAAGCCTAATAAATCAATCATTTTCCCCCTGTTTTTTGTTGCCATATACTTCTCCTTTAGATATTGATCTACTGCAGAATGAACAGCTTTCTACAGACTTTTTACTCTGTTAATAATAGTATGTTAAAACAAGATTTAGATGTAAAAAAGCTTCGCCAGTTAGAAAAAACATTCTCCTAACTAATGCCTTTTTAACTGTATCATAGGTACTAGCAAACGATAAAGAAAAATGTCTGCCAGCTAAATCATACCACAGGGTTGACCACTTGAGATAATACGCAAATTCTATAGATTATGATATACTACTATAGCTAATCAACTTGCAGATGGAGGATTTCATGAGTAAAGACTCTAAATTGGCTCAAACAGCCAAAATATTGACCTTTCACCCAACTGGAGAATATTATTTCGCCAAGGGTTTAAAAGCATATAATAAACGTGAATTATATAAAGCAAAAAAATATCTAGAACGTGCCATGGAGCTCGAACCAGAAGAGCCGATCATTGTTTGCCAGCTAGCCATAACATGTACTGAAATCGGCGATTATGGCTATTCAAATAATCTGCTGGAAAATATTCTTAACATACTAGATCCCTATATGACAGAATGCCATTATTTTTTAGCCAATAACTATGCCCACCAGGGTATGTTTAAAGAAGCCTTTCTTCATGCGAGTACGTATCTTGAAAAGGAAGAAGACGGAGAGTTTAGTGAAGATGCAGAAGACCTGCTTGATCTAATCACTTTGGAATCAGATGAAACAGAAGAAAGTCTTACCCTTCAGGATGGGCTTATTGGCAAACAAGAACAAGCTCGGGAATATCTCGAGTCAGGCAATTTTCTTAAAGCTGTGGATGTGTTAAAGGAAACCATTAATGAATATGAAGATTACTGGTCAGCTTATAATAATCTAGCACTCGCTTATTTTTATTTAGGACGTGTGGAAGAGGCTTACAGCACATTAGAAGAAGTTCTGACCAAAAGCCCGGGCAATTTACATGCCCTTTGTAACCTGCTTGTTTTCGATTACTATCAGCAAAAAAATGAAGAAGTGGATAAACTAGTGAATACCTTAGAGAAGGTACGTCCTATTTTAATTGATCATCGTTTTAAGCTGGGTTCGACCTTTGCTTTAATTGGGAGACATTCACTTTCCTATAAATGGTTAAGGCAGCTGCAAAAAGAAGGATATGAAGGCGATGCGAATTTTTATTACTGGCTCGCTGTATCGGGTTATGAGCTGGGATACGAGGACAGAGCGGAACTGGATTGGAAAAAGGTTGTTAAACTTGACCCGGATAAAGCGGGGCATGAACCATGGTTAGAAGTGAATGCAGCTGTTAGCGGATTTGAGCATCACCTTCCATCGATTCTTAAACGTTTAGAAAGCGAATTTAAAGAAGAGCGTTTATTTGCGTTATTCTTAATCAAGAATTCTATTAAAAAACAAAGTCTCACTAAACACAAATTGGTTACGGATAATTCTCGTTTTTCTAAAATAGAAAAATCGTATCGATCACTGATTCTCAAGAATAATGAAAATCGTGCCGAAGATGCAGTAGATTTTGCTGATCAAACAGCGGATGTATTATATCAACACTTTAATCCGATTCAATTTAAAGAAGCTGGTTTGTTTTTGATGTGGTTCGCAGTCTTTATTGAAGCGGTGAAAGAAGAACAAAAACTGACTAACCCAACAGGCTGGGCCGCAGCATGTGAATATGTATGGCATAAGCATGGGAATGTAAAACAAAGTCAAACAGAAATCGCTGGAAAGTATTCTATTTCGACAGCAACACTTTCTAAATACATCAAATTAGTTCAGGCTCTTATCAATTGAGCAGATACTTGGACGGAAAATTATTTGTTATATAGGATATGAGTATTAGGAAAAACTACAGCTAAGACAATTTTCTTTCACTGAATAGAACGAAGGAGTGAACCACATGGCAGAAGAAAAAATATATGACGTACTCATTATTGGAGCAGGGCCTGCTGGGATGACAGCAGCCGTTTATACTTCGAGGGCTAACCTTTCGACTCTAATGGTGGAACGTGGTATTCCAGGCGGACAGATGGCTAACACAGAAGAAGTTGAAAACTATCCAGGGTTTGACCATATTCTTGGACCTGAACTTTCAACCAAAATGTTTGACCATGCAAAAAAATTCGGTGCAGAGTATGCATACGGAGATGTTAAAGAAATTATTGATGGTAAGGAATATAAAACGGTAGTTGCGGGCTCGAAAGAATATAAAGCACGTGCCGTTATTATTTCTTCCGGAGCTGAATATAAGAAAATCG
>NZ_JAZVJO010000135.1:0-2489 GCF_059453735.1 Peribacillus sp.
TAGTATGAAAAAAAGCGTCCTATCATCTTGTTCTCCTTTTATTTGATTCTTAGTTACCACTAGAATTATAGTCATATACTGATAAATATTCAACCAATTCTGAAATTTAATATTTGCGAAAAGACATGCGTTGTTAGAGATTCAATCTAACCCATCTATCCCTTTTTCTTTTTTACCATCTCAATTCCGAGATATTTTTTTTAAATCGAAAGCCGTAGAAAGAATATAATCTACGGCTTGTTTATTATTTTTTCCAATTTTCTTTAATAAACTCATCCCGTCCGGACTGTTTGCGGTCTTCTTTATAATGTGCTGGATTTTTTTTGTGGTAATCTTGATGGTAGTCTTCAGCAGGATAGAAACTTGAAGCGGCCAGAATCTCAGTGACAATAGGCTTTTTAAAGACATTCGCAAGCCTAACTTTTTCTTTAGATTGCTGTGCAAGATTTTGTTGTTCTTCGGTATGATAGAAGATAGCCGTCCGATATTGTGGCCCGCGATCTTGAAACTGACCGTCATCATCTGTTGGATCAATTTGCGGCCAATACAGTTCAAGGAGCTTTTCATATGGAAATAACTCTGGATTATATGTAATCTGAACCGCTTCGTAATGTCCAGTGGTTCCTTTCTTAATTTCTTCATAGGTTGGATTCTCGACATGACCGCCTGTATATCCTGAAATAATTCCTTCAATGCCTGGCATTTCCTCAAAAGGGCTCACCATACACCAAAAGCAGCCACCTGCAAACGTTGCTTTTTGCATTTAGTTAATCCTCCTAAAACTATTTTTCTAGTATGGCTAATTATACGTTAGTACTAGGCAGCTTGCATAGCACGACCGTTTGAAATGAAAGGCAAACAAGTCACAACGGCTTTTGTTACTACCTAAATTATTACATATTTTCATAATTTACTCATACTTTTTAGCTTTTATGATAAAATTATAGGTACAATATTTATAGCTTGGAGGGTCATCTTGTGAAGTATATATTAAATACACCTGTTCCTCGAACTCGACAATCAATTAAAGCTGATTTGGAAGCACTCGGCGTTACCCCCGGTATGAATATACTTGTTCATTCCTCTCTTTCTTCGTTAGGGTGGACAAATGGAGGTGCCATTTCTGTCATTCAGGCATTGATGGACGTTGTAACCAAAGATGGAACAATTATTATGCCTTCACAATCCACCGACTTGAGCGATCCTTCGGAATGGCAATACCCGCCTGTACCTGAAGAATGGTGGCAAGAAATCCGTGATACAATGCCTGCTTTTCATCCAGCTTACACCCCTGTCAGAGGGATGGGGAAAATCGTTGAGGTCTTTAGACATTTCCCAGATGTCAGCAGAAGTTCTCATCCTGCCTATTCGTTTGTGGCTTGGGGGAAAAACCAATCTATAATTCTTGCAGAGCACTCCCTTACCTTTGGACTAGGCGAACAATCTCCTCTCGCAAGGTTGTACGAATTAGATGCTGTGGTTTTATTTATCGGAGTTGGTTACAACACGAATACTTGCTTTCATTTAGCAGAATACCGTACCCCCTCCCCAACCGTAATTACGAAAGCTGCTCCGATTATGGAAAATAACGAACGAGTTTGGAAGCTGTACCAAGAACTTGATTTTCAAGAATATCACTTTGAGGAAATTGGCAGGGCATTTGAACAAACATGTCCAGTGGTTTTAGGAAACATAGGATCTGCCTCTTCCCGCCTCTTTTCGTTGAAGAAAGCTGTCGATTTTGCACAAAATTGGTTAACCACAAAGAATTCTTAACAGAAATGGGTAGAGGGGGGAATTGAACTGCGAAGAATATTCTGGTCTTTTGTACTGATTTTATCAATAACCGTATTCCAAGCTACAACTAATACGACAATTGTAGGCCTAGGATTTATTCAATGCCCTAAAGTCCTGGCGGAGAAAATGGTTTCACAACGATCGGTTGAAGAAAGTTCTGTAAACACACCTCGACTTCATATACTAAAGAAAGACTGGATACCGCCATCGCCTGTAAAATCATCGATTCTCTCATTTTGGCATGTTCCACATACACCCCCATTTGTTCATGATGATGCAGACCATCTTGAACCCCAAGTAGTGCATACCCTAATAATGAAGGCGAATAATCATTAAAAACCGATGGGATCATTTAGATCACATCGGTTTTCTTACTTCTAATCAATCCAAATGTTTGTCTGAATAAACAATACAACACGGCACTAAGAGGCAGGGTAATGTAATCCAGCCATAATCCATTTTGGATAGGTTGTGAAGCTCGCACCCATGCTACGTAACAGAATATCACCAAAAACAGGGTAACTGCTAAATAATACATCCAAGGGCTATGCAGCCATTTAATTGAGGGAATAATGGTTACTCCTTTCAATAAGAGTTCTGTAACCAAACAAGAAAGTACGATGATAAAGTACACCGATAAAACTTCGTTGATTGACAGGACTGTACCAAGTCGGAGGCCAAGCGGTCTTAGG
>NZ_JAZVJO010000136.1:0-3184 GCF_059453735.1 Peribacillus sp.
ACCTTGATAGGCCGCCAAAAAGGAGTAATCTCACTCTTTTAGATACCCTTTTTTATAACCCCGAACTGGAAAAACGCGATTGGCTGAGTTAAACAGCTTAGGTTGTTGGTTTTTGGACGTCGGAGGATCATCTATTCTCCCCCAACTGTCCTTCATTCTGCCGCAACTCGGTTTGATTCTTCCCCAACAAGAAAAGATTCTCCCCTAAGTCTGACTGTTTCTTCCCTACCTTGAATGGGCTGCTAAAAAGTTCTTTTCCTAACGCAAAAAAAGCAAACCCGCCATCTTTGTGGGTTTGCTTCGACTTTATTTCTTTTCTTTGCTGTCTAGTATGAGGGTCACTGGGCCGTCGTTGGTTAGTTGGACTTGCATCATGGCTCCGAATTGGCCAGTTGCGACGGTGAGGCCTTTTTGGCGAAGTTCGTCGTTAAACTGTTCGTAGATGATGTTTGCTTCTTCTGGACGAGCGGCGTCCATGAAGTTCGGCCGGCGGCCTTTACGGGCATCGCCATACAACGTGAATTGTGAAATGGACAGCACCGATCCGCCGACATCAAGCAATGAAAAATTCATCTTCTCATTTTCGTCTTCAAAGATTCGCAGGTTTGCGATTCTTTCAGCCAAGTAAGCTGCATCTTCACTCGTATCGCCATGGGTAACGCCCACTAACACGACAAGTCCGCTGTCAATTGCACCAATGATTTGTTCATCGACAGTGACGCTTGCTGCCTTAGATCGTTGAATTACCACTCGCATGTCAGTTCAGACTCCTTAGTTCATAATCCGTCTTACCGAATAAATATCAGGAATTTGCTTAATTCTATCGACTACCTTTTGCAAATGACTGATATTTGTAATGGAAATCGACATATTTATCGTGGCCACCTTGTTGCGATCTGACTTTCCAGATACGGCGGACATATTCGTTTTAGTCTCGGCAACCATCTGTAAGACTTCATTAAGCAAGCCACGACGGTCAAAGCCGGTAATCTCTATTTCCACATTGTATTCTTTACGTGAATTCAAATCTGTTTCCCATTCGACAGGTATCAAGCGGTTTTCTTCGCCGCTTTCCAGGTTAGTACAATCTGTCCGGTGTATGGATACACCGCGGCCTTTCGTAATAAAACCGACAATTTCGTCGCCTGGAACCGGGTTACAGCATTTGGACAAACGTATCAGCAGATTATCAATGCCCTGTACTCGGACGCCGGATTCACGTTTCTTCGTATGGTTGACCGTTTTAACTTCAGACACTGCTTCTTTCAAATCAGTCAGCTGATCTTGTTCTTTTTGTTTCCGTAATCTTTCGGTCAGGCGATTGGCAATCTGTAATCCGGTGATGCCATTGTAGCCGACTGCGGCATACATATCGTCTTCATTGGAAAAATTAAATTTCTCTACTACACGTTTAAGATTTTCGGCTGTCAAGACTTCCTTCAGATCAAATTCCATCTCGCGGATTTCTGCAGCAACCAATTCGCGGCCTTTTTCAACATTTTCTTCACGACGCTGTTTTTTAAAGAATTGACGAATTTTATTCTTCGCCTGTGAAGTCTGCGTCATCTTCAGCCAGTCAGTACTCGGTCCATACGAATGCTTAGACGTCAGAACCTCCATGATATCACCGGTTTTTAGCTTATAATCGAGCGGTACGATTTTGCCGTTAACCTTCGCACCAATCGTCTTGTTACCGATTTCTGAGTGAATTCGATACGCAAAATCAATCGGGTTCGATCCAGCAGGCAACTCAATGACATCGCCTTTTGGGGTGAAAATAAAGACCATATCGGAGAAGAGGTCTATTTTTAATGACTCCATAAATTCTTCAGCATTGGTCGCATCATCCTGGAACTCAAGAATTTCACGGAACCAAGTCAGCTTATCTTCAAGAGAAGATTGTTCATTGATTTCCTTGCCTTCTTTGTATGCCCAGTGAGCCGCAACGCCGTACTCAGCGATTTGATGCATTTCAGAAGTCCGAATCTGCACCTCAAGCGGATCACCTTTCGGACCAATCACCGTGGTATGCAGCGATTGATACATATTCGGCTTTGGCATGGCGATATAATCCTTAAACCGACCTGGCATCGGCTTCCAGCAGGTATGAATAATCCCAAGAACCGCATAACAATCCTTAATGCTATTCACCACAATCCTTACTGCCAGCAAATCATAAATCTCAGTGAATTGCTTATTTTGCAGGACCATTTTACGATAGATGCTGTAAATATGTTTCGGGCGGCCGGAAATATCCGCCTTTATATTTACATCCGTCACCTCTTGGCGAACCTCATCGATCACGCCATTCAGGTATTCCTCGCGCTCGGCACGTTTTTTCTTCATCAAATTAACAATCCGGTAGTATTGCTGAGGATTCAAATAACGTAACGCTGTATCCTCAAGCTCCCATCGGATGGCGCTGATTCCGAGACGATGTGCAAGCGGTGCAAAAATTTCAAGCGTTTCATTGGAGATTCGACGTTGTTTCTCTTGAGGAAGATGCTTTAAGGTACGCATATTATGAAGACGATCAGCAAGTTTAATCAGGATGACACGAATATCCTGTGCCATGGCAACGAACATTTTCCGATGATTTTCAGCCTGCTGTTCTTCCTGCGATTTATATTTAATTTTCCCAAGCTTTGTTACACCGTCAACCAGCATGGCTACTTCTTCGCTGAAGTTTTCGGCGATATCTTTAAGGGAAATATCTGTATCCTCAACCACATCATGTAAAAAACCACCAGCTATTGTAGCGGGGTCCATTTCTAGGTCAGCAAGGATTCCAGCAACCTGGATGGGGTGGATAATATACGGTTCGCCTGATTTGCGAAACTGCTCACGATGGGCATATTCCGCATATTTATAGGCCCGGTATATGAAATCCGCTTCATCCTGGTCTAAATATTGCTTTGCCCGTTCCACAACCTGATCGGCTGTTTTTATTTGATCATTAGCCATACAATTATCACCTTTACTCCACTTTAAACGGTTATCCGTTTAAGGTTGATTGGTTACACCTTTTGCAAACAGAAAAGAAACGTAAAAAAGCCACTAGCAGGCTGCTATTTTCAGCAAAACGTGACAATTTTTGCAAACTTCCTATGCAATTTCCTTTAGATGTCGATCATCTATCTATCCATAAATCATTAGCAGCATCAAGGTTCTCTGAAAATACATT
>NZ_JAZVJO010000137.1:0-4167 GCF_059453735.1 Peribacillus sp.
GATGCGGTGTTTGTCTGCAAATTGCTGCTGATTCCATAGCCATGGAAAACGCAGGTATAACCGTTAATGAGGTTCGACAAGCTATCGATAAAAAATATGCTGACGGATATGCAAGTCCCACTCCAACTCCAATGCCAGAAGAATAGACACGAAAAAGAACGTCCATTAAGAAATCGGACGTTCTTTTTATATCAATCCCAATAATACATAATAGCAAAGGCACCCTCACCTGTATGTGTACTAATTACAGGGGTGGTATCTTCTAGCAAAATCTCACCGAATCCAGATAATTCAGCAACTGCTTTCCTGACTTTATCGGCTATTTCAAAACCATTTACATGGACGATTCCGATTCCTTTAACTACCTTGCCGCTTGTATCTGCCGTGAACTTTTTCGTAATATATTTCACAACTTGAGCCTGACTTCTTGCTTTGGATACGGGATTCAAGACACCTTCATCAAGGATAGCAATTGGCTTAATATTAAGAAGCGAACCAATAAACGCTGATGCTTTTCCAATTCGGCCGCCCTTAACTAAGTTTTCCAACGTATCAATGACAATAATTAAGCCTGTCTGATTTCGAATCGTCTCTAAACGTTCCAAAATTTCAGCAACACTTTTTCCTGCCTCTGCCATTTTAGCAGCTTCTATAACCTGGAAGGATAATGCTTTTGAAATAAATTTAGAATCAACTACATGAACCTTTGCATCTGACATGCTAGCAGCGCTCTCTGCAGATTGAACAGTACCGCTCATACCACCTGTCATGTGAATAGAAATGATATCACTTCCATCTTGCCCCAATCGATTGTAGACATCCAAGAAGACACCAGCAGGCGGCTGCGAGCTTTTCGGCAGTTCTTTTGATTTTCTCATTCTCTGTAAAAATTCATCTTGTTCTATTTCAATTTTGTCTAAAAATACCTCATCATTTATTGAAATTGATAAAGGTACCATTTCAACACCATATTTCTTGAGCTCTTCAGGAGTCATATCAACAGTTGAATCCGTGACTATTTTTACCTTACCCACAATTTCACATCCTTATGATAACAATACACTATGTATTATACCTTTTCAGTAGGCCCATTCAAACAAAATGTTAGGCAATAATATATATTTCCTCCCCATCTTAAAAAAAGACCATCGCTCACCCCATCCTAATAGAAAAAGAAATCAAAAATTGATACTTTTTTTCAATAAGAAGGAATAAACCATGGCGTTTCATCTTATGCATTATGCTGCAGCTCATCTGCAAAGAGTTCTTTATACTCAGGCCATCTCAATACAGATAACAGGTATCCCTTAAAGGAATAAGAAACTTTATAATCTTTCTTCATATAAATCTCATTCACAAACATTTCAAGACGAGCATTTACCATAAAGCAAGCGTAATTCTCGGATAGTAAAACTGGTATTTCTGTAATAGTCACCTTATGTCCAAGACAGTTTCTGAACTCTAGGCTTTTAAACAGCACAGTATCAATCCTCATTTTCTCCCGATTACTCATTATTATACACAATTTAGGAGGACCTTTACATGTTTAAATACGTAATAAAATCCAAAATTAAACCTGACTATTCCCCACTAACCGCTTGTTCTGCCTTAGCCTCCCGCCTTTGTTTACGTCTAAAAACAATTTTAGACAGCGAAATACTGATTTCATAAAGTAATAGCAGGGGTACTGTGACGATAAAATCAGACATAAAGTCCGGGGGAGTAATCGTGATCGCGATAAGGACCAACACAAAGTAAGCATATTTCCGCAGTTTTTGTAGAACGAAGGGATTAATAATCCCAATAGATGTCAAGAACATGGTTACAACCGGCAATTCAAATAGAATGGCAAACGGAATCGTCATATTTAAGACAAATCCGAAATACTTTTCTGCAGTGAAGGTGGTCTCGAACATTCCCTCACCTAGCTCAAGAAGAAAATCAAGAATCATCGGCAAAATGGCAAAATAGCCAAACGCAAGTCCACCGAGAAACAGAAGGAACAATGCTGGTATATAAGCTAAGGTTGCTTTCACTTCATTGTCCAACAGTGCTGGTTTCACAAACAGCCAAATCTGCAAGGCTAGAACGGGTATCGTTATCGCAATAGCTATAACGGTCGCCAGCATAAAGTAAATCCAGATAATTTCACTGGGTCCAAGCACTAGTAATTTAACTTCTAGGTCTTTGACCAGCCATTTGTAAATATCTTCTACATAAATAAAACCGATAATAAAAGATAGAAGAAAAACGGAAACGGTAATAATTAATCTCTTTCTGAGCTCCTCAAGATGTTCAATGAGGTTTAAATCTTTTTCTGCCACATTAATCACGCCTTTAATTAATCTACATTACATACCATTCAGTAAAAAGGGTGTAAGATTAGTCATCTCACACCACATTATCTATAATTATTTTACTACGTCTTTTTTTTCATCCTTCACATCGTCATGATCTTTTGTTAGTTCACGGGTAGACTTTTTGAATTCCTGTAAGGTTTGGCCGAAGGCTCGTCCGATTTCAGGAAGTTTTTTTGGTCCAAAAATAATAAGTACCAAAACTAATAGAAGTATCAATCCTGGTATACCAATGTTTGAAAACATTCATACATCCCCTTTGTTTCTTTTTAGCATATTCATCCAAAAAAAGAAGCAAAAGCCTGATGCTCTTGCTTCGTATCTATAATACTCTAACTCCAAGATGAATTCCACCTTTAATTAAATGAGCAAGTTAAATAAACGAGTATCATTATTCACATCAACAAAAGGAAAACCCTTCTTTGTCATACGATCGATTAACTGATCATGGTCCTCTTTGTGCTTCAATTCAATACCGACCAATGCAGGTCCATCTTCTTTATTATTCTTCTTAGTATACTCAAATCGAGCAATATCATCTTCTGGACCCAGTACTTCATCAAGAAATTCTCGCAATGCTCCAGCCCGTTGTGGGAAATTCACGATAAAATAATGCAGTAACCCTTCATATAACATCGATTTTTCTTTAATTTCTTGCATTCTTTCAATATCGTTATTTCCGCCGCTGATAATGCAAACGATATTTTTTCCTTTTATTTGTTCCTTATAAAAATCCAGAGCTGCCACTGAAAGAGCTCCCGCAGGTTCAGCAACAATAGCATGTTCATTATATAGTTCCAAAATAGTTGTACACACTTTTCCTTCCGGGACTGAAATGATCCCTGAAAGAAGTTCATGACATATATCAAATGTCTTTGCACCCACATATTTCACGGCTGCACCATCAACGAACGTATCAATTTGTTCAAGACCTGTCGGCTTCCCTTGCTCAAACGAATAACTCATCGAGGCTGCCCCTTCAGGCTCTACACCTATACATTTCGTACTTGGCGATTTTGCATTAAAATAGGAAGACACACCAGACATTAAACCGCCGCCGCCAATTCCGCCTAGAACAAAATCAATCGGTTCTTCGCAATCATTTAAGATTTCAACAGCAATTGTTCCTTGTCCAGCAATCACCATCTCATCATCAAATGGGTGGATAAATGTCCGCTTTTCTTCTTCCGCACAACGTTTAGCTTCTGCAAAGGCATCATCAAACGTATCCCCTGCTAAGATGATTTCAACAAAACCTTTACCAAACATCTTCACTTGCCCGACCTTTTGACGAGGGGTGGTTGCAGGCATGTATACCTTACCCGAAACCCCCATTTGTTGACAAGCAAATGCCACACCCTGCGCATGGTTTCCGGCACTGGCACAAACGACGCCATTTTTCGTTTCCAATGACGTTAAGGTTTTCATTTTATAGTAAGCCCCTCTTAGTTTAAAGGAGCGTACATGCTGTAAATCTTCTCTCTTTAAAAAAATATTGCATTGATATCTTTCTGATAGGCGCTCATTTTTTTGGAGTGGAGTATGAGAAACTATGTCTTTTAACTCGTGATGAGCAACCAAAATATCCTCAATCTGAACCCATTTTCTGATAGATGTTATTTGATTCATCCTATCTCCTCGCCTCTTCCTAATAGATAATTCATAAATTATATCATTTAATCTATGATTATCAACAGATTTTTCTAAAAATTCTATTTATTTTTTAGAAATAAGTAAGAGTGCATCATAGCCCTGTTCAACTCATGTGCACTCCCGGTTCTAAGTTAGATAGAAACTTGTCTTATTCGAT
>NZ_JAZVJO010000138.1:0-1972 GCF_059453735.1 Peribacillus sp.
CCTGAAACAATCGTGTCAACATTTGCTTTACAGATTAAAATAATGAAGGCTGCAGCGGAAAGCATTATCATTTCAATTGTTACAGGCATAGCCATTCGAGTAAACTCGCCATCGATGGTCCAGCCTGGTCGTAAGGCTTCGATGGATCCAAACAACACGACCAATACGGCGGCAATGAGGAAAATAATAACCGATGACTTTGAACCCTTAGAGGCAACAAACTCTTTTTTATCTTTTCTAATAGGAGCCAAACCCTCTTCTAACCGTTGTAAATAAATCGGATCTTCATTTAGCTCTTTCCCCATTTTACTTGAAACAAAAGCAGCAAGCATACAAGCAATAAACGTAGAAGGAATCGTAATAAGTAAGATATCTAGTAATGTGATATTAAAGTCTGTTAATAAAGCTAAAAGTGCGACAGTTGCCGCTGATATCGGGCTTGCCGTAATCGCTTGTTGTGAGGCAATAACCGCAATGGACATCGGTCTTTCAGGCCGTACACCTGATTCACGCGAGACTTCTGCGATAACAGGTAAGACAGAATAAGCAACATGTCCAGTACCAGCACAGAAAGTGAAGAGATACGTGACGATTGGTGCAACATACGTAATATACTTAGGGTTTTTTCGCAAGGCCTTTTCCGCAAGATAAACGAGGTACTCAAGTCCTCCAGCAGCTTGAAGCGCACCAGCGGCTGTAATGACAGCTAAAATCATCAACATAACGTCGATGGGCGGGGAAGTCGGCTGTAAGCCAAAGATAAAGACAAATATCGCGATTCCTACGCCACCCATAACCCCAAGTCCCAATCCACCGATTCGAGCACCTATGATAATACATCCGAGTAAAATGAATAAATGAATCCAGAACATAATGTCGTCTCCTTAAATTGCAAGATTTAAATAGCTTGCACCTCTATTTTATACCAATACGTTCAAGGTGCTGCCCCAAATAAGGAACTTTTTATGAATTTTCTGTTTTTGTGCATACCCTATAGGATCTTCCTGGGACGGGAAAACACGAACTTGTTCATAATTTTATTGTTCCCATTCTACAGGAACTCTTACCTGATGAACAGTTCAAAGTATTGTCCTGACGCTAAGTGAGACAAAAGGCCAAGCGAGATAAGGACTATTTTCTCATTTGGCAAAACCACGAATATACAAGCAAAAAAAATTAGTATAATAAAAACAGATTTTGTTTAGGAGGGAATAAAATGTTGATAGGACATATAAAGGAAATTGTTCGCCATCCTATAAAATCATTTTATGGAGAAAGTGTAAAAAATACGAACGTTATGGAATATGGATTATATGGAGATCGCAGCCATGCTTTTTTAGATGAAACACGACCAGGAAAATATGTTACCATCACACAATGCCCAAATATGGCGAGATATAAAGCAAAATTCTTGGGAGAAGAAACAATGCATGAATATCCCTTAATCGAAATAACTACACCTGAGGGGAAGCTAGTGAATTGGGGAGATGAAGGATTAACCAAACAAATAGAAGCTGAATCAAATCGATCCGTATCCCTAGTGAAGTATTCACCCACTGATGTACCTATAGGGGCCATTGAATTGGAACATCTTCAACTGATATCGGATGCATCCCTAAATGCATTGCAGAAAATATGGGATAAAGAAACACTCAATCATAGGCGCTTTCGGCCAAACTTAATCCTCGCCTTAAACGAACAAACCCCATTCATGGAAGAAATGTGGTTTGGCAAGACATTAAAAATAGGAAAACAAGTGGAGATACAGGTAAAGAGACACTGTGAACGATGTATGATTATAACGGTTAATCCTGACAATGCGGAACGGGACCCATCTTTACAAAAAACTGTGTTAAACCAACGCAATAATCATTTTGGCGTATATGCTTCCGTGATGCAAACAGGGGAAATACAAGTGGGAGATGAAGTGGTACTGGTTGATAGATGATTCTGAGCCTTGCTGCATGTATGT
>NZ_JAZVJO010000139.1:0-5774 GCF_059453735.1 Peribacillus sp.
TTAAATCCATTGCGGTCATATCATGTTGTTCAGCTTTAAGTCTGGGTTTTGGCATTATTATTGGTGATTTCATTGGTCAAGTAGTTTCTGGAACGGCAGCTGCGATGACAGGCGGCATTATTTTAATTCTGCTAGGGGCTGGAATGCTGCTTCAGTACTTTAAACCTGACAAGGCACATGAAAGTGTAAATACAGAAACGACGATTTTTAACTTTGAAATAAAATCTATGGGTGTGGTCATCAATATATTACAAAAGCCAATGAAAGCAGATTTTGATAAATCCGGCACGATAAATGGCATTGAAGCCATTGTCCTGGGGTTCGCTTTGTCTTTGGATGCTTTCGGAGCAGGAATAGGAGCCGCAATGATCGGCATTTCACCATTTATCCTAACTCTTAGTATTGCCATTATGAGTTTTGTTTTTATCTGGGGCGGATTGCTAAGCGGGAGAATGTTAGCTGCGAATAAAGTGATGCGGCACATTGCTTTCTTACCAGGTGTATTGCTCATTATGATTGGAATCTTGAAATTATAAAAAAGTTAGGAGCCGAATATGGAAAAGGTTATTGGAATTACAGGCGGTATCGCTAGCGGCAAAAGCAGCATTAGTCAATACATTGAAGATATGGGGTTTACTGTGATTGATGCAGACATCGCTTCAAGAGCGGTTGTTGAACCTGGCCAAGAAGCTTATACCGAGATTATTTCAGTGTTTGGCGATGAATTACTGCTTCCAGACCAAAGGATTAATCGAACAAAATTAGGGGCGATCATCTTTCACGATGATGAAACACGCCTGCTCTTAAACGGGATTGTACACCCTGCTGTGAGAAAGTGGATGTTAGCGCAAAAAGAAGCAGCTTTCCAAAAAGGACAGCGCACAGTCTTTATGGATATTCCATTATTATTTGAAAGCAAGCTAACTTATATGGTTGATAAAACAATACTTATTTATGTCGACGCCGACATTCAAGTTGATCGATTAATGAAACGTAATCAATTATCTGAAGCTGATGCAATGGCGCGGATAAACTCCCAAATGCCGCTTGCAGAAAAGATCGCCTTAGCAGATGCGACAGTTGACAATAATGGGCCGATCGAAACTACGAAACTGCAGACACGAAACATTCTAAAAGAATGGGGAGTCATAGAGTAAAAAAATGAAGAGAGAAAATCCTCTCTGCATTTTTTTTATATATACAGCCTAATGATCATCATTAATACCTCGAAATCTCATTGTAACTAGTTAGAACGTGGAAATCTCCAATAAAATCTCATTTTATTTATTTTTTCATCACATTGATGTCCTAATGTGTTATACTAATTATGGTAAAACAAACGGAAAAGTATAACACTAATTCGGGAGGGTCCGAAAAATGAATGTAAGAGTAGCTATTAATGGATTTGGTAGAATTGGAAGAATGGTATTTCGTCAAGCAATCGTAGATAACAAGGTTGACATTGTTGCGATTAATGCAAGTTATCCTGCTGCAACATTAGCGCATTTAATTAAATATGATACGACTCACGGGAAGTTTGAAGGTGAAGTCATTGTTGAAGATCATGCGTTGATTATCAATGGCCGCCGGGTTTTATTATTAAATAACCGTGATCCTAAACAATTGCCATGGAAAGAATTAAATATAGATATCGTTATTGAAGCCACCGGTAAATTTAATCACAGAGATAAAGCGAGCTTACATCTTGAAGCTGGAGCCAAAAAAGTGATTATTACTGCGCCTGGTACAAATGAAGATATCACGATTGTTATGGGTGTGAACGAAGACCAGCTTGATGTAGATAAACATTTTGTGATTTCAAATGCGTCATGTACGACGAATTGTCTGGGGCCAATTGCAAAGGTACTCGATCAAAAGTTTGGGATTGAAAATGGCATGATGACAACTGTACACGCTTACACAAACGATCAAAATAATATAGATAATCCACATAAAGACTTAAGAAGAGCACGAGGTTGTGCACAGAGTATTATTCCTACAAGTACGGGTGCTGCCAAGGCAATTTCATTGGTGCTTCCTCAACTTAAGGGGAAACTTTCCGGCATGTCTTTGCGTGTGCCGACTCCAGACGTATCATTGGTCGACCTTGTCGTTGATTTGAAATGTCCCGTAACCGTAAATCAGATAAATACAGCCTTTCATGAAGCAGCTGCCGGCCCATTAAAAGGGATTCTTGGCATCACTGATGAGCCGTTGGTTTCTGTTGACTTTACGAGTGATCCACACTCAGGTATTATCGATGGATTATCGACAATGGTAATCGGTGAAAATAAAGTAAAAATTCTTGCTTGGTATGATAATGAATGGGGTTACTCCAGCCGAGTTCTTGATTTAGTAAAGTATGTCGCACAGGAAATGAAAAATATTTCCGAAGTAAAAGCTGGATAAATACAGAGGAAAAAAAAGCCTTTCTGCCCAGCGGAAAGGCTTTTTATGTGTGAATACGAATAGCGGGAAAATTTTAAATCAATTGATTTATAAAAAAATCATATTGCATAAATAATCCAAACACAGTATACTATGACTCGTGAGCTGATTAGTGATCATAATGGCTACTTAAAGGGTTAGGACCTCTTTGGACTAACTTTCCCCCGTGGTAGTTGTTTGTAGAACAAGGTTTCTACAGAATCCTAAATCATGTAAAAGGGGGAAACTTAACATGGAAACAATGGGTAGACATGTAATCTCTGAACTTTGGGGATGTGACTTTGATAAACTGAATGACATGGATTTTATTGAAAAGACGTTTGTGAATGCTGCGTTAAAATCAGGTGCAGAGGTACGTGAAGTAGCTTTTCACAAATTTGCTCCGCAGGGTGTCAGCGGTGTTGTTATTATTTCGGAGTCGCATTTGACCATACACAGCTTTCCGGAACATGGTTATGCCAGCATTGATGTTTATACATGCGGCGAACTTAATCCAAACGTAGCTGCAGAGTACATTGCCGAAGCATTGAATGCTCAAACACGCGAAAACATTGAGCTTCCGCGCGGCATGGGTCCGGTTAAAGTAAATCAGAGTAAAATCACGGCGCAATAACTAAAATTAAATAAACCAAGAAGAGGTGCGGATGCATCTCTTTTTTTTATGGATTTTTTGAGACAAATAAAGCCGACAAGGGTTTTTTATAACAGGATTGTCTTGCAAACATGTATAATAAAGGGAAAGAAATTTAAGGTGGAGATGAAGCAGATGGGTTGGGCTAAATCAATTGTTACTCGGTATAAACAACAATGTTCGACTAATGATCACCATCAAGATAAAGAGCTGCAAACACGTTATTATAAAATTACCCAAGACAAGGCACTGACAGCAGTAGAGGAGATTTTTAGTGATAAGCAACGCTATGAGATTAAATCCATCTCTCGCGAGCATGGTGAAATTTTGCTGGAAGCAACAAAACATGCAATTACCATTGTGGTTTCAGTAGTCCCTATCAGAAACTTTGAAAATGCTATTGATTTTTATGTGTCTACGGATAAATGGCGGCTGACAGGGGCTTATCCTCGGTTAAAGCAAGAAATAATAGATGCATATAGCAGACTTGGGGAAAAATTAACCGCAGTAGAATCAAGTAAATAATATGTGCTAAGATGATATACATAATGCTGAATCGTTTTTTGCTTGTACACAGTGACGCTTTTATATAAGATAAAAGAAACGAAAAAAGGGTATTCTCCCGGTAAAGATTTAAGGGAGTATTAAAAAACACGGAGCTGATATGTATGAAGTGCCCGTCTTGTCAATATAATGGAACCCGTGTCCTTGATTCCCGTCCCGTGGATGAAAGCAAATCAATTCGCCGCCGACGTGAATGTGAAGCGTGTGCTTACCGGTTTACAACATTTGAAAAGGTAGAGGAAATTCCTTTGATTGTTGTCAAAAAGGAAGGTACACGCGAGGAGTTCAGCCGCGACAAAATTCTACGCGGTTTAATCAGGGCTTGCGAAAAACGTCCAGTACCATTGAAAGAATTGGAAGATATAACAAACTATGTTGAAAAAGAATTACGGAACCAAGGTATTTCAGAAGTGAAAAGCGACCTGATTGGGGAAATGGTTATGGATCGGCTTGCTGAAGTGGATGAAGTGGCCTATGTAAGGTTTGCCTCGGTTTATCGTCAATTTAAAGATATTAATGTTTTTATTGATGAATTAAAGGAACTACTAAATAGAGAAGGTAAACAGAGCTAAAGACTCCTCTTTGGCTCTTTTCTATCGAGTGAAGGAGTTGCTGGGTACATCTGCGACCGTACGGAAAGGGTTGGTGTTATGACCAAGCATTGGCAGGAATTACTACCAGTGGACCGGTATATGGTTTCTTCAGCAGGACTGCTGCATGAGTATGACAGAAAAATTTTGACGCTTCTTTACCAGCCGTTAATTGGACCTGTCTGCGTTAGTCTTTATATGACCCTGTGGAGTGAAATAGAAGCTAATCGGCTTTGGTCACACTCATCAACTCATTACAGCCTGATGAATACAATCGGTCTAAATTTGAATGACATTTTCGAGGCGAGAACGAAGCTGGAAGGAATCGGACTGGTAAAGGTCTACCGGAAGAAAATGAATGATGAAAAACAGTTTATTTATGAATTGAGACCGCCATTAACGCCAGAGCAATTTTTTACAGATGGCATGCTGAATATCTACTTGTACAAGAAAATTGGTAAAGCCCATTTTAACCGCCTGAAAAAATTCTTCTGCGATGACCGTATACAAGTAGAGGAGTTTGAGGAGGTAACCAAATCGTTTTCTGCTATTTTTACTTCCGATCATATGGATTCTTTATACATGTCAGATGAGGCGGCCGATACGTTAGAACCTGAAAGTACACAGCAATTTATCGGCCGTCCTGATGGTCAGGAACCTGATGGCTTTGAGAACACATTTGACTTTACGCTCTTTTTCTCAGGATTAAAAAGCTCGCTTGCACCTAAAAAGGCATTTACATCTAAAGTGACTGAGACAATCAGCAAGCTTGCATTTTTATATGGAATCAATCCGCTGCAAATGCAAGGACTTGTAATTGGTTCGGTGAATATGGATAATGAAATCGATTTGAAAGAGCTGAGAAAGTCGGCGCAAAATTGGTATCAAATCGAGTATAATAAGGACATGCCATCGCTGACAGAAAGAGTACAGCCTGTCAAACACAGAACGCAGCATGAAGAGCCAAAAACCCAAGAACAGGAGTATATCCGACACTTGGAAACGACCTCTCCAAGGGATCGTCTTATGCAGCTTTCAGGCGGGGCGGAGCCTTCTGCAAATGATATGCAGATTATTGAAGGGGTTATGCTGAATCAGAATTTACGGCCTGGAGTTATAAATGTGTTAATTGAGTATGTTATGCTGAAAACGGATATGAAGCTTACCAAAGCTTATGTGGAGAAAATCGCTAGTCATTGGACACGAAAAAATGTCTCGACAGTCACTGAAGCGATGGAACTCGCTAAGAGTGAGCATCGCCAATATCAGGAATGGGCAAAAGCGAAAAAAGAAGGCAGAACCTCAAATAAAAAAGCAACCCGGACTGAACCTGTTCCGGAATGGCTCAATAAAGAAAAAACAGAGACGGCAGCAGTCGTTGACGATGCAGCCTTAATAGAAAGAAAACGACAGCTTGAGGAAAAAATGAAAAATCTTAAAAACAGGGGGTGATCAATGATGGAAAAAATAAATACGGCGCTTAATAAACTAGCGAATACTGTTCAATTTAAAAAACGGTATGATCATTTAAAAGATGAAGT
>NZ_JAZVJO010000140.1:0-32950 GCF_059453735.1 Peribacillus sp.
AGACAATACGAAAAGCGAAAGCAGCCGTTTAGCTCATGAAGGAAATAGGGAGAGGACCAAATGGCGTTCTTTGCCTTTTGAGGACTCTCATCTTTTCCACAGTGAGCTGGCCGCTGCAGCTAGACAACACGAAAAGCGAAAGCGTCTTAGTCAGATCCCAAAGCAGATAGGGTTTGAACCTAAAGGCGCGTTTTGCCTTTTAGGGGCAATCATCTTTTGCACAGGGATCTAGACGCTGCAGCTAGACAACATGAAAAGCGGAAGCAGCCGTTTAGCTCACGAAGGAAATAGGGAGAGGACCAAAAGGCGTGGTTTGCCTTTTGAGGACTCTCGTCTTTTCCACAGTGAGCTGGCTGCTGCAGCTAGACAACATGAAAAGCGAAAGCGTCTTGGTTAGATTCCAAGACGCTTTTTTTGTTTCCTTTCAAAAAGAAGATCTTCTCACCAATGGAGGAGACCTTCTTTTTATTTTGTTTCAGGTATATTGGGTTATATTAACTATTTTGTTGTAAAAATGGCTCATAAATGTGATTTATCTCGTCTTAGAGGGCTATAATCCCGTCTATAGCTAATAAAGTACCCCTTGGGGTATATTTTTCCCAAAATAAAAAGCAAGCACATTTACTGGGCCTGCTTTACATATACGAGAGGTTTTTAGCCATTTTCAGCAGCAATTTAGCCGCGTCTTCCCCCTCTGCCTCCGCGCTTTGTTTCAGTGCTTCGTTTGAGAGAAGTTAAGCGGTCTTCACTATCCTTCAGAAATCGAGTCATTTTCTCCTCGAAGTTTTCCTTTGGCTGGGAAAGCGTTTTTGAGCGGAAACCTTTAGAGCGGGTGTCATTTCCTCTCCCTTGTCCCTGTCGTGGTCTTGGGGTATAAGAAGAAGTCTTCCCTTCTGGTTTGTCTACTGCTTTCTTGATTGATAGCCCAATCTTTCCGTCCTTCTCAATATTGAGTACCTTAACCTCGACTTGGTCACCAATCTTAAGATGATCGTTTATATCTTTCACATAACTATCAGCTACCTCACTGATATGAACAAGACCAGTTGAGCCCCCAGGAAGCTCTACAAACGCACCAAATTTAGTTATTCCCGTTACTTTTCCTTGTACTTTGCTGCCTACTTCGATTGACATAAAAAAATTTTTCCTCCCTTAAAATGGTAACTATTACTTCTTTATCATATACAGAAAGGAAAAAATTAGTGTCAATCCTTGTTATTATCTTGATCCTTTTTTGGAAGATTAAAGATCACTTCACCCTTGTCTGACAAGAAATAGTCACGTCTTGCTAATTTTGCTATATACTCATCATCATTTAACTTTACAATTTCTTCTTGAAGGAGTGTTTCCTGCTTCTTTAACTTTGACAGCTTTTCATCAAGTTCCTGCTTTTGTTCTGTTTTTTGCTCGATTGCACCCGCTTGAGTGACAAGAGTAGGAATACCCAGAATTAAAATAATGGCAGCACAGACCGCATAAAGACTAAGGCGTCGAACTAGTCCACGCTTCTTTTTTTCTACATTTTGTACTTTCTTTTCTTGTTGATAGACATATGGATTATCCATTTTAGCCACTTTCTTTTTCCGTAGGCTGCTCATAAATCTCAACTCCCCTTATTTCCGAATCCTCTTCACGATACTATTAAGTACATTCTTTAATTTCGTAAAAAGTCCTGTAATTTCATTATAAATCTTTCCGACGAATAATTTAAGTTTTTTCGGCAATTTATTCCAAAATATTTCAAATAACCAAAAAACCGGCTTTAAAAAGACAAGTAAAATGGATAAAATCACCTTGAAAATCCATTTCAAAATGGAAAACACCAGTTTTACTATACCTACTAGTAGTAAGATCAAACTGGTTATTATCCATTTTATAGGTAAAAAAATTAAGGTTTGTACTACTTTATTGATTAGTTGAACCGTTTTAATAAATGAATCAATACTTAGCTCGAGCATTTTCTTGTAAATCGTTTTAAAAAGGGCTTGATAAGCTGCAAACCCACATAATAAGGCTAAGAAAAGATACAGGCGGAGCTCGCCTTCATTCACAAGAAATAATACATAAAAAATAATCATTCCTTGAAGCAGCCAAAATAAAAAGTCATTAATAAAGATTAACCAGGCTTTACTGCTGGACCGTTTAAGAAAACGGGTATACGTATCAAGGGCAGCACCAAAATAGCTGCCCATGCCAATCATGGCGAGAAGAGTATAGAACTGTGTGGTAAGTGTCATTTGAACAACTTGCCAAAGAAACCTTTAGCTTTCTCCCCTGTATGCTCATCCAGATAAACCAAGTCATCAATTTTCCCTTTAATTGAGACAATCCCTTTATCCACATCAAGGTTTTTCATTTGTAGGTTATGACCTCTTATAGACAAGAAGCCCATTGAAGTTTCTAGTAGAAATTCTTCATTATCAAAGCTTTCTACCTGTTTGACTCCAGTAATATCGAGAAGACGTCGTCCACGCATGATAACATCGTGTTCTTGTACGGTACCTTTTGACGTATGTTGGATTGGTTCTTGAAATTGGCTCATTTTTCATCCCTCACAATAACACATTTTGTACAAGTTTATGTGCGGGATGCACGTTTTAGAACTAGCTGCAGATCATTCTCCGCCGAGCTTTTCTTCCTTTAATACGGTAAACATATCAGCTGCATCTTCTTTTCTCGTCATTTCTTGAATTTTATCGATTCTAACAGTTACTCTTTTCTGTCCAAAAAGAATCGCAAGTTCATCATTTTCTTTTACCGTAGAACTGGCCTTAGCCTGTATTCCATTTATAGAGATTCGTCCTTTATCTGCTACTTCCTTTGCAAGTGTTCTCCGCTTAATCAAACGTGATACCTTTAAAAATTTATCAAGTCGCATCGGCATTTTTCATTTCTCCTTTTTATAGACCTTTTATTTTTGCTTCATTCCAAAACCCATCTAATTCCTCCAAGTTATAGTCAGAGAATTCTTTATTACTTTCTCTTACGCGGTCTTCTATGTAGGTAAACCGGCGGTAAAATTTTTGATTAGCTGCGTAAACTGCCTCATCTGCTTGAATATTATAGAAGCGTAATACATTCACAATCGCAAATAGTAGATCGCCTAATTCATCCTTCATTCGACCCTTATCTACTTCGTCAGTCATTTCCTGCTCAACTTCTACTATTTCTTCTTTTACCTTTTTCCAAGCTTCAGAAACCTCATCCCAATCAAAGCCTACTTTTGCCGCACGTTTTTGGTATTCAAAGGCACGAATTAAATTAGGCACCGATTTTCCCACATCATCAAGCAATGAACTTTCTTTTGCAGTATCACTATTTTCTTTTTCAAGTTGTTTAATTTTTTGCCAATTAACGAGTACTTCTTCTTCCGTGTCTGCTTGAACATCGCCAAAAACATGAGGGTGACGTCGAACCATCTTAGAAGAAATAGACTCTAACACATCATCAATCGTGAACATTCCCTCATCTTCGCCAATCTGAGCATGAAGCATGACTTGTAACAAGACATCCCCCAGTTCACCAATCATACCTTCATCGTCTTCCTCATCTATCGCATCAATTAATTCATAAGCTTCCTCTATTAAATAAGTCTTTAGACTTTGGTGCGTCTGTTTCTTATCCCATGGGCAGCCATCTGGTCCACGTAGTTGAGCAATGATAGTCCGTAATGTGTTAAATTCACGATATTGTTGTGCAGTTTCTTTTACCGGTGGTACATAGACGCTTGTGAGATTGCTAAGCTCCATTTGACGGTCTAATTCGAATAAAGGAAGTTTGACGATTGATTCCGCTTCACTGCCTGCAGCGGTGACGATATAGACTTCATGATCATAAGGTAACTTTTCCATTAAGGTCAATTTCACATCGGATGCAACAAATGCATCGTACACTTGACCAATAATCATATGCTGAGTAATATGCAGCTCATCTCTCCTTAGAGCTGTTCCATCGAGCAGCTGGAACCCATCTATTGGATCAATTTGCACAGCAAGGAATAACGGATCTAAAAAGCTTTGACCGCCTTCTACTTTAACAGCAATCCCTTTTTCTTTCCCTTTTTCAAGAAGCAGCTGAACAGTCTTCTCGGCTACCATTGGATGACCGGGTACAGCGTATAAAACGTTCTCCTTTTCTGCCAATTGTATTAAAGTGTCTGAAATTTCTTCATAAACTTGTTCAAATTGATCATGCTCTTCATAGACAGAATCAAAGCTACTCCACGTCATCCCTTCTGCTGATAATTCAGCTATTACTGGATGATCTAGTGTACGGACATAACAAAAACCTGCTGATGTAAGTTTTTTATAAATACCAAGGGGAAGCTGATTTAAATCACCTGCACCAAGGCCAATAATCGTAATTTCAGATGTCATTTTCTACTTAGCTCCTTCTTTTCTATCTCTAATCAACACAGCGAGCTTATTTCCAGCAGGTACCAAAGAGAGTTCCTCTTTAGTGTATAATCCCGACCGCAGAATAAATGCGCCATAAATAACAACACCAATCATCACGCCTGTCAACGTATGAATGGTGGAGAGCATCCTCCCCACCCCAAAGGTCAAATATAGGAAAGCAAATAGTTTATTATATATGTACAGAATACCTGACATAAGAGCCGCACCCAAATAAATGATTCTTGCATCGCGTAACAAAACAATCGGCTGCTTCATTAGCTTCCGCAGTACCAGATAAAAAAGCATCGACATAATGAAAAAGGAACCAATTGTTGCCCATGCAGCACCAACAATCTGCCAATGGGGAATAAGTGCCTGATTGAGAATTAATTTAAAGACTAACCCAACCATCACAATCAGAATGGATACCCTAGCCCAACCTATACTTTGCAGAATGGCTGCTTTAGTAATGATTAACGACGTAAATACAATAGACAAGGCTAATATTGCTAGTGTTCCCGAACCGTTGCTGTCCGTAAACAGCATTCTGTTAACAGGATTAATTAAACAAATTAATCCCATGGCTGCAGGAATTCCGATACTTGCACTTATTCGTAAGGCAAGCTTGGTTTTCGTATGCAGCTCCGTCAGTTCTCCTTTTGAAAAGTAGCTTGAAATGAGAGGAACCATTGAAAGAGATAAAGCATTAGCCAATACTGTTCCTAATTGAATTAAGGGCTGGCCTCGATCATATACTCCTTTTAGTTCCTTCGCCATCATACTCGTAATCCCAGATTCGCGAAGCAAAGCATATAAGTTTAGTGAATCAATTAACTGAATAAGAACGAGAATTAAACTAGATAGACAAAAAGCTAGACCTTGAGCAAATAAGGCTTTTGTTATCAACCAAAAATCAGTTGCCTTTACCATCAATCTGCCAGGACTGTTCCACTCTTTACGAACCATTACAAAGCCTAAAAGCAAGACTAGACTAGCGAAGCCCCCCGTAATTGATCCACTCACTGCACCTGCACCTGCTGTATATAGAGAATACCCTTGATTGACTAAGAAAAAGGACATAATTAAGATAGTGGCAACACGAACTACTTGTTCAACTACCTGTGAAACAGCCGTTGGAATCATATCCTGCTTTCCCTGATAAAAACCGCGGATGAGAGCACTAGCAGGCATTAATAAAAATGAAAAAGCTACTAAACGCAGCAGAGGGGCGAGGTTAATATCACCCATTATCGCCGCTACCCGCTCCGCACCAGTATATAAAGCACTAAAAAGGACTAATCCTAGCACACTCAACAAAATCCCTGCTGTAAACAGAATATCTTTAACCGATATATTTGAGTTCCCTTGGTTTCGTTCGGCAATTAATTTCGAAATAACCATAGGAAATCCAATCGTTGCTAAGGTAAAAGCGATCCCATAAAACGGATACACCTGCTGATAAATATAAAACCCGATATCCCCAACAATATTTTGATAAGGAATACGATACACCGCACTCAGCAGCTTCACAAGGATCCCTGCCACACTTAAGACCAACGCACCCTTCACAAGCATCTTCGACGACTCCAAAGGCCCCACAGCCATACACGACCCCTTCCAAACATATGTAAAAATATTATAACATAACAAGAAAAGCGCAGGCAGCCCGTTCAGCTGACGAAGGAAATAGGGAGAGGACCAAAAGGCGCTCCTTGCCTTTTGAGGGCGCTCATCTTTTCCACAGTCAGTTGGGCTGCCGGAGCTAGACAACATGAAAAGCGCAAGTGCCCTGTTCAGCCCCTGAAGCAAATAGGGAGGGACCCGAAAGGCGGTTTGTGCCTTTTGAGGGCGCTCATCTTTTGCACAAGGGGCTAGGGCGCTGGAGCTAGACAACAAGAAAAGCGGAAGCGCACTTAAAGAGGAAGGCCGGCTAAGAACGCCACGTCCTGTGGCAACGCCGTCCTGACCCACATCCTGTGGGCCTCTGACAGGCATAAGAATAGCCTCGACGCAGGGTGGTTTTCCCTGCATAGAGGCTGGGCTTATGACCCGAAGAGCTAGGCGCTGGAGCTAGACAACAAGAAAAGCGCAGGCAGCCCGTTCAGCCCCTGAAGCAAATAGGGAGAGGACCAAAAGGCGCTCCTTGTCTTTTGAGGACTTTCCTCTTTAAAGTGGAATCTCCTTACCTGAATAGCCATCGTGCTTTGAGCTTGTACCAAAAAAAGACAGCCCATCGGCTGTCTTTTAAAGAATGATTTTATGAATCCATTTGGCGTGCTAAGAAGCTTGCTGCTGTTTCTACTGCTTTTTGTTCTACTTCTCCTAAGGTCGATTCCTTGGAGAAGATAACGACAGCTCCGATTGGATCACCGTTGGCGACGATTGGCGCAATTGTATAGGATTGTACCTCTTCGTCTACCGAATCAACAAGTGAGATGGTGCCTTTTGTCTTTTCAATAACGGAGTGGCGGTCCTCCATAAGCTTTTCAAGAAGGTCTCCTACACTTTTGTTCATAAAGTCTTTTTTTGAGCCGCCTGCTACGGCGATATATGTGTCCCGATCGCAAATAAGTACCGGGTTTCCTAAGCTGTCAAAAATAGCTTCTGCATATTCTCTAGCAAAATCACCTAATTCACTTATTGGTGAGTATTTTTTTAAAATGACTTCTCCATCTCTATCTACGAAGATTTCTAATGGGTCTCCTTCACGAATACGCAATGTTCTGCGGATTTCTTTTGGGATAACGACCCTGCCTAAATCATCAATTCGGCGCACTATTCCAGTTGCTTTCATCTTGTGTTGCCTCACTTTCATCAAATTGATTTTTTCGATAATGATGGGGTTTCTGTAAAAATCATTATCAGTATTATCATTAGTATTTTTCTAATGGTAAGTTCTATACATTTTGAAAAAATAATTCTTTTTCAGACAGTAGAAAAACTCGGTTTACTAATGGCTTTTATTGAGATTGCTTTTCTCTTTTTACATTTTGCAATCCTTTAACCAGTTCAAATAAAATCTGCAGCCATTTTTCATCAGCGATTCCCTTGATGTGTAAAACCAGTTTCATTTTGCTTCCTTCCATCCCTAGACCAACCATTCGCCCAAACTTCGAACCTAATTGGAAAATCTTTTGACCATCTATATGTGCACTTGTTTTTTCTGAGATAAGGATGGAAATCTCCTGCTTAGCTTGTTTAATTCCTTCGATTCCTGCCTTAAGAGCATACACCTTCATTTCTGCAATTAAAAATAAATAGGTGACTTCTTGAGGATAGTCGCCAAATCTGTCTACCATTTCTTCCTGCAGTTCTTCAAGTTCTTCTAAAGTTGTAATGCCTCTAAAGCGTTTGTACATCTCAATCTTCTGGTGCCCATCAGATAAATAAGTATCAGGAATATAGGCATCCACCTCGATATCCATCTCGAGAGCAGGAGTTATCTCTACAGGTTTTTTATTCCGTCTCTCTTCTACTGCTTCCTGCAGCATTTGAGAATACAGATCGAATCCTACTGAATCAATAAAGCCATGCTGCTCAGCACCAAGAATATTTCCGGCACCTCGTATCGACAAATCTCGCATAGCAATTTTAAATCCGGATCCCAACTCTGTAAATTCTTTTATAGATTGCAGCCTTTTTTCAGCTACCTCAGTTAGTACTTTATCCTTTTGATAGGTGAAAAATGCATACGCTACTCGATTGGACCGGCCTACGCGCCCACGCAGCTGATAAAGTTGTGATAGACCCATTTTATCTGCATTATTCACAATCAATGTATTCACATTCGGGATATCTACACCTGTTTCAATGATGGTTGTACTTACCAACACATCATATTCACCTTCAAGAAAACCTAGCATTACTGCTTCTAGCTCTTGCTCGGACATTTGACCATGAGCAAAAATGACACGTGCTTCTGGTACAAGCATGGAAATTTCTTCTGCTTTTCTTGCTATATCCTCTACCCGGTTGTATAAATAGTAAACCTGTCCGCCCCGTGCCAATTCTCTTTCTATCGCTTCTCGAGCTAGTGCTCCGTTGTACTCCATTACATACGTTTGCACAGGGAATCTGTTCTCAGGAGGTGTCTCAATAACAGATAGATCACGTACGCCAAGCATCGACATATGAAGAGTTCTCGGAATTGGGGTGGCCGTTAAAGTCAGTACATCTATGTTTGTTTTCAATTGTTTGATTTTTTCTTTATGTGTAACACCGAAACGCTGTTCTTCATCAATAATGAGGAAACCAAGATCACGGTAAATGATATCTTTGGATAATATCCTGTGCGTCCCCACTACGATATCAACCGTCCCGGCTTTTAATCCTTTTAAAGTTTCTGTCTGCTGTTTCTTGGTTCTGAAACGGCTCAGCAATCCGATGGAAATGGGATAGTCCTGGAAACGTTCACGCAAGGTTTCGTAATGTTGCTGAGCGAGAATCGTTGTTGGCACTAGAAACGCTACTTGCTTGCCATCCATGATAGATTTAAAAGCCGCCCTGATAGCCACTTCTGTTTTACCATATCCCACATCACCACATAGAAGCCGGTCCATTGGCCGTTCACGTTCCATATCCTTTTTAATTTCAACAATCGATCGAAGCTGGTCTTCTGTTTCGTTATAAGGGAAAGATACTTCGAATTCACGCTGCAAGTCCCCATCTGGAGAAAAGGCATACCCTTTGGCTGCTTCCCGTTCTGCATATAGTTTAATTAAATCATCAGCGATATTCTGTACAGATGACTGGACTTTACTCTTAACCCGTTTCCATTCTGTTCCGCCAAGCTTATAAAGCTTAGGTTCTTTTCCTTCTGATGCCACATATTTTTGAATTAAATCAATTTGGTCAACAGGCACATAGAGCTTGTCACTCGCTTGATAGCGAATATGAATATAGTCTTTATGCACGCCATTTATCGATAAGGTTTCAATCCCTAAGTATTTACCAATCCCGTGATTAACATGGACGACAAAGTCGCCTACTTTTAATTCTGAATAACTTTTGATCCGTTCTGCATTCGATAACTTTTGTCGTCTAGCAGATTTCTTAGTTTTTTTGTTAAATAAATCTTGCTCTGTAATAATGGCGAACTTTTGAAGCGGCAGTTCAAAACCATTATTTAAATTCCCTTGGATAATTTGAATCTTTCCAGGGAGAATTTCACTTGTTTCCTTAAGAACAGCAGCTTCGATTTCATAATCCGCGAGTACACTTTGAAGCTTTTTAACTCGTTCTTCATCAGGTCCAAGGACTAGCACCGCATATTTACTTTTTTTCCAGCGATCAACTTCTGTTTTAAAAACATTCATCTGCCCATGGAAACTTTGCATCTGTTTACTAGTAAAGTTAATGATGTTCTGCGGATTCGTATACGGGACATGCCTTAAGAAAAGGGAAAGATAGATAAACGGATGTCCTGAATAACTCGTTAACTCAGGCAAACGGTGTGCCAGTTGTACATCGTGAATGATCTGTCCTTCAGCTAGCAGACCGGTATACCAATCCGCTTCTTCTTTTTCGAGAATATCGTTAACTTCTTGAATGCGGCCAATTTCGTCCATAATCACGATACCATTCTTCGGTAGATAATCTATTAAACTAGCCGGCACTTCGTAGGCTAAGCTTAGATATTTGAAGATTTGGTCAGGCTTGATGCCATTTTTCAATAAATCTAACTCAGAACTAACGTTACTCATTAACAGTTCTTTAACTTTTTCATTCTTCAGTTTCTTTAAACTTTTGCTCAGACCATTTTCTAGCTTTTCTACGACAGACGAGATATGTCCTGAGTCAAGAAGTGCTTCTACTACTGGTCCAATTTCAATAGAGGTGAGCTTAGAAATGGAGCGTTGGTCTTCAATAGAAAAGGTTCGAATGGAATCGATCTCTGTATCAAATAACTCAATTCGAATTGGATTCGCTGAAGTAATCGGATAGATATCAATAATTCCACCTCTAATACTAAATTCTCCAGGTGAAGAGACCATTTCAACCCGAGAATATCCCATAGAGATAAAGGTTCGAATAGCGGTTTCCAGATCCAAATCTTCTCCAAGTTTAAAGGAGAATTGATAGTTCTTCCATACTTCCTTCGGCGGTAGTAATTTCCGTAAACCTGGAATAGGAACAATCACAATTCCTTTGTTTGATTTCGACCAATGATTTAACACTTCCACACGTTGAGACCTTAACTCTGGGCTCGCTACACTCAATTCCGCAGCGATTAATTCATTAGCAGGATAGACGAATAGCTCTTCATCTGAGATAAAATTAGCGAGATCCTCTTGCAGCTTTTGTGCCTGTAATAAATTTGGTGTAACGATCAATATCGACTGACCTGTTTTTTCATATACTGAAGCAATTAACATCGACCGCGAAGAACCAGATAATCCCGATATTAGCTGCTCTTTTAATCCTTCATCAATTCCTGTAATTAATGAGTGGACATCATCGTGTTTGGAAAACAGATTTTGCAAACCATTCACATTGGTCCCTCCTCTCTCTTGTACATCTGTAGGCTTTAGCCCTATGGTTGGATAAATTTAAACAAACGGAAAAATGCTTTGGATTCGGTCCAAAGCTCCCTTCCGCCTAATGGATGATATAATCATTTTGATGCAAATTCGGATTTTTTTGTAGTAGTTCGTAACAATCATCACAAATCGCTGAAACCTGAACATCTCCGGCAGAGTCATATACAATCATGTCCATGCGCTCTTCTTGGGTAAGTTTATTAAAACCCAGCTGTTCTGTATCCAGTACTTGTGCCTCAATTGTACCAAGTTTTGTTCCGCAATGGCTGCAATGATAGTGGAGAGCCATATATTTAACCCCCTATTGTCGCTTTAATAGTAGTATAAACCGAAAGAGGGGCTAAATATTCACAGCAATTTGTTTATCTTTTGTTCTTATTTTTATTTCTTAAGATTGATTATATTCATTCATGACCTGTACATATGACTGCTCAAGCCATGACTCACAAGCTAAGGCACTTTTCTCTATAGCTGCTTCTAAACTAACCCATTCTTCAGCAGAGAAGCGGTTTAACACATAATCAACTACAGGAATACGCCCCTCCGGCCGGCCAATCCCAATTCGGATCCGATTAAAATCCTGCGTTCCTAAGTGTGCAATCGTCGACTTAATTCCATTATGCCCGCCTGCACTTCCTTTTTGACGCAAACGAATCTTCCCAGCCGGCAGATCCAGGTCATCGTATATCACCACTAAATCACTAATTTCCACTTTATAAAATTGTAATACAGCGCTGATTGACTCTCCCGACAAATTCATGTAAGTAAGAGGTTTTAGCAGCAATACTTTTTCGCCTTTTACAGTTCCGATTCCGTAAATCCCTTTATGTTTGGCTTGATCTAGACGAATCGACCATTTATCCGCTAAATAATCAATTACCTCAAAACCCGCATTATGCCTGGTTTTTTCATACTGCTTTCCCGGATTACCCAGGCCAATGAAAATTTTCATACGTCACACTCCGTCAATCTGAAAAGTAAATTCGATACGTCCTCATTATTCTCTACAACAATAGACGTAACCAGGACGGTTACGTCTATTATAGCATGTTTTTTTTTAGTTACTTAGCCGTTTACGCTTCAGGAGAAGCTTCGCTTGCGTTCTCGCCCTCGTTTTCTGTTTCATCAACTTCTACTTCTTGACGAGGAGCAAGAACGGAAGCTAACACCTCTTCTTCATCATTTGCGATTTGGTAGTTACCTTTAATATCAGCAATTGTCAGTGTATCACCGATTTCTAAACCAGTAACATCCACTTCAATTGATTCTGGAAGTTCTTTTGGTTTAGCTGTCACATTTAGTTCATGAATAGATTGCTGCAAGACGCCGCCTTCTTTCACGCCTTTAGCGTCACCCACAAGTACAACACGGACCTGCGCTTCAATTTCTGTACCCATATCAACAATTAAAAAATCAGCATGAAAAACTTGATTTTTTATCGCATCTTTTTGATAATCTGATAACATTACATCATAGCTAGTACCCTCAACGTCTAGAGAAATGATACCGTTACGTCCTACTTCTTTTATAGTTTTAGAAAGATCTTTGCTATTTATAGTAATTGCTTTGCTATCATTTTTATTCCCGTAGACTACAGCAGGAATATTTCCGTCGTTCCTTAGTTCCGTTAAGTTCGATCCTTTAAATTCAGTCCGTTCTCTTGCAGTTAATACGTTACTCATATATTCTCCGCCTCTCTAAATTAAACATCTTTAGTAGTATATTATCTCTTTTACAATGCCCTTTTTGAATATTTTCTAAACATCAGAGTCTTTAAAAAAACAAAAAAACGGCGAATTATAGATTCCGCCGTTTTTTGTATTAATCAAATAATGTACTTACAGATTGCTCTTCGTGAACACGAACGATTGCTTCTCCGATTAGAGAGGCAACAGATAATTCAACGATTTTTGCTGTACGTTTTTCATCTGGTAAAGCGATGGTATTCGTAACAACGAGCTCTTTTATTTTGGAATTTTCAATCCGCTCAATAGCAGGACCAGAAAGAACTGGGTGTGTACAACATGCGTACACTTCTTTTGCTCCATTTTCTACAAGAGCATTAGCCGCTAGCGTAATTGTTCCAGCAGTATCGATAATATCATCAATTAAGATAGCAGTCTTTCCTTCAATATTACCAACGATGTTCATCACTTCTACAACATTCGGACGCGGACGGCGTTTATCTATAATCGCTATTGGAGCTTTAAGACGATCAGCCAGTTTACGCGCGCGTGTAACTCCTCCATGATCCGGAGATACAATAACAAGATCACTTAAGTTCTTAGCTTCAAAATAATCAGCTAAAATAGGAACTCCCATTAAATGATCAATTAAGATATCAAAGAAACCTTGAATTTGTGGTGCATGTAGATCCAATGTTATGACACGATCAGCACCTGCTGTTTCCAGTAAATTTGCAACCAGCTTGGCTGTAATTGGTTCACGAGCACGAGCCTTGCGATCTTGACGAGCATATCCATAGTAAGGCATAACGATATTAATCGTTTTTGCAGATGCACGTTTCAAGGCATCAATCATAATCAACAATTCCATCAAATGTTCATTAACAGGCTGGCTGGTCGATTGAATGACGTATACGTCACATCCCCGAATGCTTTCTTCGATGTTAATTTGCACTTCACCGTCACTGAATTGTGATACTGAACATTTACCAAGCTCTACTCCAATTGCTTCAGCGATTTCCTGTGCTAATTTAAAATTTGAATTCAAAGAAAAAACTTTCAGGTTTGGATCTAAATACTGGTTTGACATGATGAACCTCCGTTGGGGTTAATTGTTGAATTTCAGTTTGTTAACGTAATCTTCTTTATTCGTTTGGCGGGCGCGTGCAATAGCCATTGCTTTTCCTGGTACATCTTTTGTAATCGTAGAACCAGCAGCAATATATGCTCCTTCTCCAATAGCCACTGGAGCTACTAGATTAGAGTTGCAGCCTACAAATACTCCGTCGCCTATTTTAGTCAGATATTTGTTCTTACCATCATAATTAACCGTAATGGAACCACAGCCTATATTAACATCTTCTCCAACTTCTGCATCTCCAATATAGCTCAAGTGAGACGCTTTACTGGCTTTGCCGAATAAAGCTTTTTTGATTTCAACAAAATTGCCAATCTTAACCTCGTCTTTTATATCTGACTGAGGGCGAATGTGAGCAAACGGTCCAATATTGACATCAGAACCAATTGAACTGTCATGTGCCACAGATTGCTTCACTACTGAACGGTTGCCTAGTCGGATGTTTTTCAGTTCCGTATTAGGTCCGATTACACAATCAGTGCCAATCTGAGTTTGTCCTTGAATCACTGTTCCAGGGTATAGGATGGTATCCTGCCCGATTATGACATCTGCATCCACATAAGTAGACGCGGGATCAATAATCGTTACCCCGTTGCTCATCAAGGTTTCATTTATCCGTTTACGCATAATTTTTTCTGCCTCTGATAAAGCAATGCGGTCATTGACACCCATTGTTTCATTAAAGTCATTCGTTTGATAAGCTGTCACGACTTCTCCTTGAGCTTTCAATATCTCAATAACATCGGGCAAATAGTACTCGCCTTGTACATTCTCATTGGATACCTTTTTCAAAGCGTTGAATAGCGCCTCGTTATCGAAACAGTACGTTCCCGTATTAATCTCTTTGACTGTCAGTTCAGATTCATTTGCATCTTTATGTTCAACAATCTTCTGAACCTGCCCTGATTCATTGCGGATTACTCTTCCATATCCAGCAGGATTGTCCGCAGCTGCAGTTAGAATCGTTGCTTTTGCATTAGCTTCTTCATGGATGCTGATCAATGCTTCCATTGTTTCAGCCTTAATTAAAGGCGTGTCGCCGCAAATAACAAGCGTTGTTCCAGATTTCCCTGCTAAAATTTGTTCAGCCTGCATAACAGCGTGGGCTGTTCCTAATTGCTTATCTTGAAGGGCGTATTGAGAACTTGCCCCAAGTTGGTCTTGTACCAATTCAGCACCATGGCCAATAACGGTTACAATTTCTTCTGTACGAAGCTGCTTAACTTGGTCGACAACATGTTGTACCATTGGTTTCCCGCATACAGGGTGCAATACCTTGTAAAGCTTGGATTTCATTCTAGTACCTTGTCCTGCTGCCAATATAATTGCATAACGATTACTCATTACAGGCCTCCATTTAAGCTATTTATCCATTAAAAATATTATCGTATATATCACTAGTTTTCAAGGTAGGATGTAAAATACATATTTTTGTCAATTGTTTACATACAAAAGAAACTTGCTCAAACGTGCTGCAAGTATGTATATCTTCATTCCCTTTATCCTTATTATATACTGTTATGAGGGTTTTTTTATATTTTTTCTACTTCTAGTTAAAAAAATTTGGGTTTTTCGAATGTTTTACGGTATATAAAATAGGGTATAAGTATGGAGGAATTTTCTCACATTAAAAAGAGCCTTACTTGTGAAGTAGGCTCTTGATGCTAAACATTCCTTACATTATTAAGATGCACCCGCTTCTTCTAATTCAACTTCCAACTCTCCTAAACGATGGTACTCTGCTAGTACTGCTTCTTGGATTTTTCCTCGTGTTGAGGAATTGATAGGATGGGCGATGTCTCTAAATTCACCATCAGGTGTTCTTTTACTTGGCATAGCTACGAATAAACCATTATTGCCATCAATTACACGAATATCATGAACAACAAATTCATTATCCAATGTTATCGAAGCAATCGCTCTCATTCTGCCATCTGTATTAACACGGCGCAATCTAACGTCTGTCACTTCCATTCTATTCACCACCTTCACAAATTGTTAGAAACTTAAAGTACATATTCCACAAATTAATGTGAAATCCTTCTAAGAATTGTAAATTTTTTTGAAAAAAGATAGTTTTTCGTATTTATTGTAAGCGCTGTTACATTTATTATTCCCGTAAATGTTGATAGAACAGTCTTCCTACGACTTTTTGCCCACTATCAGCTTTTTTCAAAAAAATTGGTCAGGTGATCATTTTTTATTTTTTTATATAAAAAAAACGCTCGCATTTATTTAACGAGCGCAATTACTTCTATTTCAATTAATGCATCTTTTGGGAGCCTTGAAACCTCAACACAAGAACGAGCAGGCTTATGTTCCGCAAAATAAGTTCCGTAAACCTCATTTATCTGCGCAAAATCGTCCATACTTTTTATAAATACCGTTGCTTTAATAACCTGATCAAGTGATGAACCTGCTTCTTTCAGTACAGCCTTCAAATTTGTAAAGACCTGGTGTGTTTGCTGCTTCACATCACCGTCTGCCATCTGACCTGCTGCTGTTAAAGGAATTTGTCCAGAGCTATAAAAAAGATTATTTACAATGACTCCTTGCGAGTAGGGGCCAATTGCCGCCGGCGCCTCATTCGTGTGTATCGATTTCATAGTACATCCTCCTTATTGAAATGCTTCTTTTGTAAAATAGTTTCCTCTAGTGACATGAATGGTTTTATCCTTTTCATCCACTTCGGATAACTTAATTAAAGATATATACTCATCAACAAGACGCTCTTCAACGCGGTCTGATTCTACAAGGACTGCTATACCTGCCACCGTTGCTTTAAACTCTTCGAGCAAGCTGACCATCCCATTGACGGTTCCGCCAGCCTTCATGAAGTCATCAATAATTAAAACATTCGATGTTTCTGCTAAACTTCGTTTGGACAGTACCATTGTCTGAATTCGTTTTGAAGATCCCGAAACATAGTTAATACTGACGGTTGAACCTTCTGTCACCTTGTTATCGCGTCTAACGATAACCACGGGAACATTTAAATAGTTTGCTACTGAATAAGCTAAAGGAATCCCTTTTGTTGCCATCGTCATGATCACATCAACTTTTTTCTTCGCATAAGCTGCAGCGATGATTCGGCCAATTTTATTTACGGTTTCCGGATTTCCTAATAAATCCGTTAAATATAAATAACCGCCTGGTAAGAGCCGATTTGGACTGGTCATAACTCCACACAAATCATCAATAAAAGCCACTGCTTCTTCTGGCTTTATCGAAACCATGTACCTTACCCCGCCCGCTGCACCAGGTACAGTATTTAACGAACCAATTCCCCTTACTTCGAAGGTCTCCTTGATGATGGCAAGATCCTCACTAATTGATGATTTTGCCGAACTATATCTTTCTGCAAAAAAGGTTAAAGGCACGAGACGACCAGGATGCTCCAGCAAGTAATTAGTCATATCGATCAGCCTTTCGCTCCGGCGAAACTTCATCCTTCTACCTCCTGTCTTAAATCCGAATATTTTACTGTACTATACCACTTATTCGTTTTTATTCAATGTTATTACGGTCACCAAGCATTCTAACCGCATATACTTGATCACAAAATCCTCTTAACCCATTATAAATCCGCTGCATTCTTGACTCATGTTCGACCAGCCCAAATACAGTGGGGCCACTGCCGCTCATTAATACAGCATCTGCACCAAAGGTTCTCATCTGCTCTTTAATATTAGCTACCTCTGGGTATAGGGGAAGCGTAACATCTTCAAGAACATTTCCAAGGCCGCTGCATACATTTGCATAATTACCCTCTTCTAATGCCCCTATCATACCTTTGACATTAGGATGGGTCATTTGTGATAGCTGTAATCTCTTATATACGTCTGCAGTAGATACACCGAGTGTTGGCTTCGCTAAAATCACCCAACATTTAGGCGGAACAGGTAAGTGTGTAATAATCTCGCCTCTTCCTTGTGCAAGGGCTGTACCTCCATAGACACAAAACGACACATCCGACCCGATTTCAGCTCCTAATACTGCAAGTTCATCAAGAGATAAATTCAGCTTCCATAGTCGATTTAATCCTCTCAATGTAGCAGCGGCATCACTGCTTCCTCCAGCAAGTCCTGCTGCAACAGGTACATTCTTCTCTATACCGATCGATACGCCTTGATTTATACTAAATCGTTCTTTTAATAAATTAGCCGCTTGATAAGCTAGATTTCGTTGATCATCTGGAACAAATCGATTATGTGAAAGAATCTCAATCTGATTACCACGGATTTCTTTCAGCTCAATTCTATCCGCAAGGTCGACCGTCGTCATAACCATTTCCACCTCATGGTATCCATCAGGCCGCTTAAAAAGGACATCCAGCGCCAAATTTATCTTAGCTGGGGCTTTCTCCATAAGCTTCAATATTTCCACCTACTTTACGTTCTTGAAAGTTCTTGTCTTATTTTATCATATTTGCACTTATTCTAAAGGTTTTTTCATTGTATATTCAAACCCTAAGGGGTTTAACGTAATAATTGACTCTAAAATCCTGTAATAGGTAAAAACATAGAAAAGCCGGAATCCTTTAGTCCATCGGCTGACAAGCCAATGTGCGTAAAAGGAATCCGGCCATTTATGCGTGTACAGCATGGTTTAATTGTATGGTTACTAGATCGTCATGGACTATTATCTTTTGTCGCTCATCTGCCTTTGTGCTTTTTCAACAGCAAGCTTAACCATATTCCCTGCGTCAACAGCCCGTATACCTCCCCAGCCTTCTCTTTGGACGACATCATAAAAGCCTAATTCCTTCGCAAGCTCCTCTTTAAACCCTTCTGTCATGATGCCTTTTCTTCTGCCCAAATTGACCAACCCCTTCCCCATACTGTACATAGATAGTATTTGTATGACTCAACTAATCATGAACGGATAAATCCACCTATTGAGGAAAAATAGACAGTCTAACATAATTTTATCCAAAATCAGAAAATATTATAATGGCCAATTAAAAAAGCAGCAAACCGTAATTGGTTAGCTGCTTTACTCTAAAGCTTAAATCTCCTGCTGCTTATTCAAGAATGTAAGTTGTACGGTTTCCGTTAATACATCTGCATAGCTGTATGATACTCTTTCAAACGCATTTTCATCCTGGTCCAGTTCAATAACGAAGACTGCAGGATAGGTTTCCGATAACGTTCCGAAACGTTCGACGGTTTTTCTTCTTCCGCCGTTGGCTTTCAAGAGCAACCGTTTTCCCAAGTTTGAATCTAGTGCATGCTTAATATCAGCTAAAGTTTTTGGCATTTTCGGTTCACCTCACTAATTTTAGTATAACACACATTCTTTTAAAACGCAAACAAAATGATAAATTATATCAGCAAATAAAATTGTTTGTCAATGGTTTTTTTGCGCAAAGTTCTCAAATTTTCTACAAAATTAGTATCGGCTTAATCGTTTTTAAATATGTATCCATTTTTCCGCAGGCTGCTTACGGAATTTTCATTGTACTTGAAACGCTGCATACATAAAAAATGCAGCGTCATACATCCGGGACTTGATTATAAGGCATTCCTGTACGCAGCAAACCTTTCGTCTCAATCCCGCCTAACCCTTTTTCGCCGCTCAATGTATTACGCAGCACATCCCATACACGGATATGTTCTGAATAGGGTGTGAAACTTAATTTTGCAACGATGTAAACCGGATCTAGAGCATGAATGTTAACTCTTGATGGAGAACTAGCAAAATTTGCTCCTGCTTGAATTATGGATTCAAAATGTGACTGACACGCGCCAGCAAAAATGACAAGTTGGTCTAGATGAGGAACCTTCTTTCGAGCTTCTCGTACAGCTTGAACAAAATGGATTGAATGACGATAAGCATTTATATCAAAAACGGAACCCTTTGCCTTCGAGTAAGAATCGTGCCCAGTGATAACCAAAACATCTGGACGATATTTATCAAGTAATTCTCCAATCATTAATGGCATTTCTTTTTCATTACAATAAACACCATGAACAGGAATTCCAATTTTTTCATACATATCCATACATTTTTGCAGATAGACAGCATCTCCGTCCACATGAAGGACACGACCAGGGATTTGAAAATAGTCTCCGGTATAGCGGTATCCATCGCTGGCTTCATATTCACTTTTCTGTTTCTGTAATTCTTGATCCTGAGAGAGTAACAACAAAGATTGTTCTTGCAGAACCTCATCGTTTCTATGGCGATATTCACGCTCTTTCTCATCTAAGGCTAGTAAATCATCAAATGGGGCGTCCGCTATTAGTCTCATATCTTCTCCAAACAAAATTGCTTCCGTTTTTCCATCCTGCTCACGGATATCAATAATGCGAAAGATAATGTCACAGTGATAAGACTTGCGGCCAACGATGTCATGGATATTCATATTAACTGCCCCGCCTCCTAGCGTCTTTTACATGTTAAGGTATGCGTCACTCCGCTTAATGGTGATATTCCTTTTTATTTGTCTTCAACGTATTAAAAAAACAGGCATTAATTCTGGAAAACCCAGAACAGCCTGTTTTTTAATTTATCTATTTAAAATTAGGTAGTAACGCATCACTCAAAAGTCCAAATTCAGCAATTGTCAATGTTTCTCCTCGACGAGAAGGATCGACACCTGCTTGTTCCAGCGCCTGTAAGATCTGCTCTTTTTTTGATTTTCCCTCAGGAAGCTGACTTGTTAAGTTATTAAGAATCGTCTTTCTTCTCTGTGCAAAGCATGATCTGGTCACAGTAAAGAAAAATTCTTCATCCTTTACTTCCACAGCTGGTTTAGCCCGTTTAGTCAATCTAATAACTGCCGAATCCACATTTGGCTGCGGCATAAAGACCGTTTTCGGAACAATCATAACCATTTCAGCTTCTGTATAGTACTGAATTGCAATGGAAAGCGAACCGTATTCTTTCGTACCTGGACGTGCTGAAATGCGTGCTGCAACTTCTTTTTGAAGCATACAAACGATACCCCGTATACGCAGATTTTCGTTTAATAATTTTAGAATAATGGGGGTAGTCACATAATACGGCAGGTTCGCTACAACCATTAAATCATCGATCCCATTAAAATGTTCCTCAATGGCCTGCTCAACGTTAGCCTTTAAGATATCCTCATAGATGATGGCCACATTGTCATAAGGTGAAAGTGTATCAGCTAAGATAGGCATTAATCGTTGATCAATTTCAAATGCAGCTACCTTTTTACTAACTTTTGCAAGCTGTTCCGTCAGTGCACCGATTCCGGGTCCAATTTCTATTGCTCCACTTTCTTCTGTCAAATCAGCATGCTCGACAATTCGCTTTAAAATGTTCGTATCAATTAAAAAGTTTTGACCAAGGCTTTTCTTAAAGGAAAATCCATATTTTTTTAATATTTCTTTTGTCCGAAGCGGGGTTGCGATATCTTTATGCATCTTTTTCCTCCTGGTTAACCTGCGTGACTGCCTCTGCAAATTTTTCTTGTGTGATCTGGAACATTTTTAACCGCTTATGCAATTGTTTACCATTGGTAAACCCAATTTTCAGTATCTGGCCAATCTGTTCTCTTTTTTCTCGGGCACCTTTGCCGCCAATAAGACCTGCATCAACAAGGTCCTGTAGAGAAATCTCTTCTACAGCTTGTTCGTTTGTGATTTGAGCGCCTTCCAAGGCCTTCCTAATGACCGCAGGACTTGCATGCTCTACTCCAACACCTCGGCCGGATTTTGGCTGACCTTCTTTTTTTGTAATAAACGCATGCTTGCATCCTGGAACCCGTTCAGTGATGATGCCTCTAATTTTCTGACCAGGGAAATCAGGATCAGTAAGCACAATCACACCACGTGTATCCTGGGCGTGCTGTATTTGCTGCAATACAGATTCATTAATAGCTGACCCATTTGTTTCAATAGTATCCGCGATAACTGCTCTATTGATAGCTACTGTGTCGTCTTTACCTTCAACGACTATGATTTCTTTAATTTTATCCATAGTACCCTCCAAATGAATGAACCTAATCCATTCATACGATCGTCATTATTAGTAAAAGGCGCCTTTTGAATCGGCGGCCGCTTATAGTATTACTATGTCCATTGTGGTACGTACCATTATAACGCAAAAAAGCAGGAGATAGGCAATCTCCCACTTCTAAATTTAATTTACTACTCTAATCTTAACTTTTTTGACACCCCATCGATAGGCGTCAGATTTAGAAGCAAAGAAAACATCAATTTTATTCCCTTTAATAGCTCCGCCTTTATCACCAGCAATCGCATAGCCATATCCTTCAACATAAACCTTAGAACCAAGCGGAATGACTCTTGGATCAACTGCAATGACCTTGGCTCCCGGATTTTGTTTAAGATTAATACCTGTTGCCGTCCTACCCGAACAACCGTTACAGCTTGCTGTATAAGCCGTCGATGACACATATAGAACTTTCCCTTCATTCGACTCATGCGATACTTGTGTAATCGCTCTTTTTGTTCCTACAGCGACCACTTTATCCTTCTTTTTGGTCCGGACAGCCTCTGAAATAAGTGAACGTTTGACTTCTTTACCATTTTCTTTAATTACTTCATACTGCCTAGAAACGAGACCATCTCTGCCTTTTGTCAAGATTTTCTTTTTTCCCTTAGCCATGTTCTCATCTTCTTTTGTAATTACAGCAAACTGAACTGGTTCTTCAACTACATCGGTGACTTTTTCAACGCGAATGACGGTAATTTTGTTCTTTGAATGAACTCTTTCCGATAATTTCGGCTCAACTCGATCCCATTTATTGAGCTTTACATCTTGTTGTTTTAAAAAGTCAGCGACCGTAGTCGAAGTCGACCACACTTGCTTTTCAATACCGCCTACTTCCAATTTTAATGGAAAGGCTTTTTCGATAGCAATCTTCATGTTTTCCTGCAGCTCTGTTTCCAAAGATGGATTCACTTTATCCCACTTCGTAATATCAATCTTCTGCATGTGTAATAGTTCTTCAACTGTTTTAGCCGTAGTCATGATTTCCTTTTTTTCATCGTTCAAGTCGATACTGACAGGCTTTGCTTTTTCCCAAGTAACAGCCAGATTATTATTGACTTCACTTTCTTTGGAAGGATGCAGGTAGTCCTCAGCTTGAACAGTAATCTCTAATTCTTTTAACATATCATGTACAGTACGAGCATGTGTTGAAACCGTTTGAGTCTGACCGTTCAATGTTAATAAAACCGTATGTTTTGTTCCTTGATAAATTAGTATTCCTAGTGCAGCAGCAACAGTAATCGTCAAACTAATCGCAACAACTCTTCTTTTTCTCCAAAAAGACTTGGGAATTAGGTTTTTCATAGTTTCTAAAATAATGAAAACTCCTCCTTCTCTCGGTGATTATATAAAGACAAATACCGAGATGTCAACCTATTCACACCTAGTTTGGAAAGTAATTCCTATTATGCACACTCTCCTAACTATTGAAAAGAAAGACTTATCGACAGCATTATACTACCAAAAGAGAAGGTTTTGTAGAACGGACGGGGATACCGTCCGCCCGGACAACCTTAGTGTTTAACTGACAAGAAATGTTGTCAGTTAATGCCGAATAGTTTCCTTGCATTTTGGGTAGTCGCAGCAGCAACTTCTTCAAACGTCAACCCTTTCAATTCAGCAATTTGTTCGGCTACTAATTTTACATACGCAGGTTCATTACGTTTTCCGCGATAAGGGTGCGGGGCAAGATATGGACAATCCGTTTCAATCAATAGTTTATCAAGGGGAACCTCTACCGCGACCTCTTTCGGTTTTTTTGCATTTTTAAAGGTGACTGGTCCTCCTAAAGAAATATAGAAGTTCATATCTAGGCATTCTTTCGCTACTTCTGGACTGCCGCTATAACAGTGCATAATGCCCCCGACAACTTCGGCATGTTCCTCTTTTAGAATCTCTACAATATCAGCGGTTGCCTCTCTATTATGAATGACAATCGGCAGATTCACCTTTTTCGCTAGACGAATTTGTTTTCTAAAGACCTCTTTCTGAATATCCCTAGGTGATTTATCCCAGTGATAATCTAACCCCATCTCTCCTATTGCAACGACCTTCGGATGAGACGATAGCTCTTCAATCCAAGCTAAATCCTCATCAAGCATGTCTATTGCATCGACGGGATGCCAGCCGATTGAGGCATAAATAAAATCATATTTCTCTATTAATTCCATTGCCCTCGTAATCGTGGCGCGATCAAAACCAACCACAACCATGCTTGAAACTCCAGCTTCCTGAGCTCGTTTAATAACCTCTTCAATATCCTCTTTAAATTGATCATCGTTTAAATGCACATGTGTATCAAATAACATCTATTTCTTCCTTCCTCATTTAAGTCTATTAAAAGGCCGCTGCCTTCATGTTTCACATTTATATATCAATTTGATGACGGTTGAAACATTAAAAAAGCATAAAAATGTTTCTTATGAAACATTCTTATGCTTTTTTATACTTTCCTTATTTAACTTTTGCCCCATTAGGGAGCGAATTATCCACTGTTGCTACAGATAGTTTTCCATCTGAACTCCCGGCTAAAATCATTCCTTGCGAGAGCTCACCGCGAAGTTTAACTGGTTTTAAATTTGTTACACAGATTACCTTTTTTCCTACCAATTCTTCCGGCTTATAGTATTGGGCAATACCTGAAACAACTTGACGTTTTTCATAACCAAGATCCAACTGAAGTTTAAGAAGTTTATCCGCTTTTTTTACAGGCTCCACTTCTAGTACTTCCGCCACGCGCAGTTCAACCTTCATGAAATCATCAATCGTAATCTCATCTACCTCAGGAATTTCTTCAATAACTGACTCTTTCTTCTCTTCGACTTCAGGCTCATTGCCTTGCATTTGTTTCTTAATGTAATCAATCTCTTCTTGCATCTCAAGACGAGGGAAAATTGGATTCCCCTTAGCTACTTTTGTATCAGCAGGTATTTGACCAAATTCCTCTAAACTCTCCCATGTTTTCAACAAATCATCCGTAATATTTAACTGAGTAAATATCTTTTCTGGAGTTTTTGTCAAGAATGGTTTAAGAAGAATAGCGATTCTGCGCAGCGACTCTGCCAGGTGAACCATTACTGTACCCAGTTCATCCCGTTTCGCTTCATCCTTAGCCAATGCCCACGGTTGTGTTTCATCGATATATTTGTTTGTTCTGCTGACAAGCTGCCAAATCGTAGAAAGAGCAATTGAAAACTCCATATTTTCCATAGCATCTTCATACTTTTTGATGGTATCTTGATTTAATTGCAGCAAGGACTGGTCAAATGTACTGTTGGAACCTGTATAAACAGGAATAACCCCGTCAAAATACTTATCAATCATTGCAACAGTACGGTTCAAGAGGTTGCCTAAATCATTGGCTAAATCAAAATTAATACGTTCTACAAAACCTTCAGGAGTAAAGACTCCGTCAGAACCGAATGGAACCTCACGAAGCAGGTAGTAACGAAGTGCATCAAGTCCATAACGATCAATGAGGGTTACGGGATCAACCACATTCCCTTTTGATTTTGACATTTTCCCATCCTTCATTAATAACCACCCATGAGCAAATACCTTTTTAGGTAAAGGAAGATCCAATGCCATTAACATAATCGGCCAATATATCGTATGGAAACGAACAATTTCTTTTCCAACCAAGTGCACACTTGCCGGCCAGTAGTTTAAGTATTTAGAATCATCTTCAGTACCATAGCCAAGAGCGGTAATATAGTTAGATAATGCATCAATCCAGACATAAATAACATGTTCTGGATTCCCTGGGACCTTCACACCCCAATCGAAGGTTGTCCTTGATACAGCTAAATCTTCTAGACCAGGCTTGATAAAGTTATTGATCATTTCATTTTTACGAGATTCAGGCTGTATAAACTCAGGATTAGCCTCATAGAACGCAAGCAGGCGGTCTACATATTTACTCATTCTAAAGAAGTATGATTCTTCTTTTACTTTCTCTACAGATCTTCCGCAATCTGGACAATTGCCTTTTTCAACTTGCCGGTCGGTGAAGAAAGATTCACACGGCGTACAATACCAGCCTTCATATTGATCCAAATAGATGTCGCCTTGGTCAAGCAGCTGTTTAAAAATCTTTTCAACTACTTTTTTATGACGGGTTTCTGTCGTTCTAATGAAATCGTCATAAGAAATATCAAGCTTATCCCAAAGGACTTTTATGCCATCCACAATATTATCAACGTACGCTTGAGGAGTAACACCGTCCTCAGCTGCTTTACGTTGTATCTTCTGACCATGCTCATCCGTTCCTGTTAAATACATAACATCGAATCCACGCATCCGCTTATAACGCGCCATAGCGTCTCCAGCTACTGTTGTGTATGCATGTCCTATATGTAAATTTCCGCTTGGATAATAAATCGGGGTGGTAATATAAAAGGTGTTTAACTTATCTTGCATGTGTGTTTTCCCTCCTAAAATCATTGATGTAAGAATGAAAGAAACTATATCCATTTTACATACTACTATTCCTATTTTACCTTATCTATAGTAAGTGCGAATATAAATCATCGCAAATTATTATCATTTCATCTAGACAACCACTGCTCTACAACTACTTTCTATTGTAAGACATTTTCTTATTTTTAACCTACCTAAAGGATTACCTCCTTAATCAATAATATATACCTTCTCCTTCTAATTGCTCATTATTTAACAATTGGAGACTAATATTTTGTTACTTATTGTCATTTAGTCGTATACTATAAAAACATTCATTAATTTTTATGAATGTTGATTTTTGTCTTATTTTGTCGATTATTCTTTTAATTTATGGGCTATTCGATGATTATGTATACAGTATACATAGGTAACCCATTCGGTTCTTTCCCTTCGACATAACCTATACACAGATTAGAACCCTTGATATAACCGCATTTATACTCCAATATTTCATTTTTAAAAAACATTAAAAATAAATCATTGACGCATTTGGGAATGGCTGGTATTATTATATTTATAAAAAATATTGTCGAATAATGACGAAAAAGATAGAGATAAAGGGTCTAGATTATTCTGAGAGGAGATTTAAAATTATGAAATCTACAGGAATCGTACGTAAAGTTGACGAATTAGGACGGGTGGTTATTCCAATCGAACTACGTCGTACTTTAGGCATCGCTGAAAAAGACGCATTAGAAATTTATGTTGATGAAGAAAAAATTATCTTAAAAAAATACAAGCCTAACATGACTTGCCAAGTTACAGGTGAAGTATCTGATAATAACCTAACACTAGCTGGAGGAAAACTAATCCTTAGCCGTGAAGGTGCAGAAACATTGATCAAAGAAATCCAAGAAAACTTTGTTACAAAATAATAAATAGTATAGGCCGATTCCTACTTTGGAATCGGCCTTTTTACTGTAATCTGTTTTAAGATGTAACTTATTCGTCTACATGGTACGCTTGGTAAATGTCCCTCTTTGGCACATCACGATCAACCGCTGTTTGCTTAATGGCATCTTTAGTTTGCAAATCCTTTTGGTCGATATAGTGCTGAACATGCTCGTTAATATCCAGCCCTTCCCACCAGAGGCTTTCTGAAGATTCTTCTTGCTCTGAAGCTCCCTCAATAATGAGACAAAATTCCCCTCTTATCTCATTTTCAACTGCCCAATTTAAACATTCGCTCAACGTGCCACGAATAAATTCTTCAAATTTCTTTGTCAGTTCTCGGCAAAGAACAATTTTCCTGTCACCTAGTACATCAAGCATACTTTTTAAGGTGTCTTTTAAACGATGGGGTGATTCATAGAGAATCCAAGTGGACTCAATTTTTTTCAGTTTTTCAAGCTCTTTCTTTTTTTCCTTTGAACTGCGTTGTAAAAATCCATAAAAGTAAAAGGGTTGAGGTGCTATACCAGAGGCAATTAAAGCCGTCAATGCCGCATTTGCACCTGGCAGCGGGATCACGGTTATGTTTTCTTCAATCGCATCCTGAACAAGACGATAGCCTGGATCCGATATAGTCGGCATCCCTGCATCACTGACAAGTGCAACAATCTGTCCGCGTTGAAGCTGCTCTATAATCTGTCTTCCACTCGTTTCTTTGTTATGTTCATGGTAGCTGATAACCGGTGTCTCAATTTCGAAATAGTTACAAAGCTTTCGTGTATTTCTTGTATCCTCAGCAGCAATCACGTCTGCTTCTTTTAAAATACGCAACGCCCGAAAACTCATATCCTCCAAGTTGCCAATTGGTGTAGGGACTAAATATAACGCCGGCTCGGCTCCTTCTTTAGCGAAACTCTTCTGCTGCTGCATCTCTAGGTCACTTCTCCTTCAAAATAATTTTTTCTTTTTCGATTCGAGATAATTGTTTAAATCGATACTCAGCTTGCATTGCTTCTGTTTTTGTTGGGAATCCTTCAACATGAACGAGTTCAACCGGCGTACGTCCGCGGGTATATTTTGCTCCCTTGCCTTCGTTATGAACTCTTACTCGTTTGCTGACATTATTCGTGTATCCAGCATAATAAGTGTGATCTCTACATTTCAATACATAAAAAAAGTGTTCATTCTTCTCCATATAAAATCCTTTTTACTTCAGGTGTATATTCCTGACCATCATACACAAATAATGGGGGCAGGACTTTCAAATCTGGACTTCCATCTTTAATTCCTTCAATTAACAGCATATTCGCTTCTTTTCCCGGTTTAGGATAAACAAATTGAATACGCTTCGGTTCGATTCGATTTGCTCTCATTGAACTCAGGATGTCCATCAGCCTGCCTGGTCGATGAACAAACGCTGCTTTACCGCCCTGTCTAAGAAGCTTTGAACTCGTCTGAACTACATCTTCTAATGAACAAAGGATTTCATGACGAGCAATTGCAAAATGCTCGTTTTTATTTATCTCTTCCTGCGATGGCGTTGGGAAATACGGCGGGTTACACGTCACAACATCATACTTGCTATACCCAATTTCCTTAGCGATATCTTTGATATCACTATGACGCATGCTAATTTGTTCTTCAAGTTTGTTATAGCGAATACTGCGTTCTGCCATATTAAATAGCCGCTCTTGTATCTCTACACCTATAATAGTTCCTTTTGTCCTCGTGCTCAATAACAGTGGAATAACTCCATTTCCTGAACATAAATCGACTATTTTTCCTTTTTGTATTGGAACACTTACAAATTTTGATAATAAAACGGCATCTAATGAAAAAGAAAAAACAGACGGACTCTGGATAATTCTCATTTGTTCTGCTAAGAGGTAGTCCAGACGTTCATCTCCAACTAATTCAACCACTCTCTCGCCTCCTCTATGATGTACTATTTACAATGAATATCTATTCTTAAGAAAAAGCCTTCCCTTAAAAGGGAAAGGCCTCATTTTATTTTTTATTTAAAAAAGATAAACAGAAAAGACAATCGCCTTCTTTACGAAGACTACCAAAGTGAAGATTACAAATATGGAAGCCCTCTTGATAGATACGGGCCAAATTATCGTAACCTTCCCCTATGTCCAATGCCTTATCCATGCTTTCGGCTTTCAGGTTCTTAATTTTACCTTTTTCTTTGATGTTTTTTTGTGTAACAGTGCCAAACCGAGATCTTAAATGTTCATTTTCAATCTTTAATCCCTGATTTTCTTCCAGCACTTCTGCTAAATACTGCTTTAATTCGCCAAGTTGAGTGTATAATTGACCAATTTGAGCCTCCATATTTGTAACTGACTCAAAAATTTCTTTTTTATCCACGCTCTCCCACCACCTTAATCAATCTGTGGCTTGAATAGAAACGGCTCCCTCGTTTAGAATCTCATCTAACGTATACTCTAATACTCGGTCCTGCCCGACTAAATCAACCTGGAGCACTCGTTCTAGAATATTTAGCCCCACTACCTTGCCTTTTCCATTAGGTGTACTAATTACCTCACCTAAGTCTGGAAGCATTTCCTTTGAAATTTCATACTCTTCATTTTCATATTTCAAACAGCACATCAAACGTCCGCATAAACCGGATATCTTCGTTGGATTCAGCGATAGATTTTGATCTTTCGCCATTTTGATTGATACCGGCTCAAAATCACCTAAAAATGTAGAACAGCACAGCATCCTGCCGCATGGACCAATTCCCCCAAGCATCTTAGCTTCATCTCGAACACCGATTTGACGAAGTTCTATACGAGTTCGGAATATTGACGCAAGATCTTTTACTAAATCACGAAAATCGACCCGGCCATCCGCTGTAAAATAAAACACGACCTTATTTCGGTCAAATGTATATTCAACATCAACCATTTTCATATCAAGTTGATGCTCTTCAACTTTCACACAGCAAGTTTCGTAGGCTTCAGCTGCAGCAGCTTTATTTTCTTCTACAATCAACCTATCCTTTGCATCTGCTACTCGCAGTACTTTCTTCAATGGCAGAACAACATCATGGTCATCTACTTGTTTCCGGGCTGTGACTACCTTACCATATTCAACGCCGCGAACTGTCTCGACAATTACAAACTCGTCCTTAGGTATGTTGATTTCACCCGGATCAAAATAGTATATCTTGCCCGCTTTTTTAAAGCGTACGCCTACAACATCATACAAATGATGATCCCTCCTGCAAATTCAGCACAAGCTGTTCCATTAACAGTTGTGGATTTGTATTGGAAAGCAGCTTCCTTTTTGCCTCCAAAATCACACCCATATAATCGGCTAGGCGTTTCTGAGAAAGATGGAGAGCGTGAGACTCCAATTCTTGTATTTGATTTTGAAAAACAACCAGGTTTCGCTTATCCAACTGAATATATAGTAAATCCTTATAAATAAGAAATAACAAATCTAGTCCTCTATCTAGCTGGTCTCTTTCCTTAAAGTGTAAAAACCAATCCTGCTGTAAGTATAATAATGCTTTCAGCGAATCTGATTTTATCACTTCATACAATCTTACCACTATTTTTTGGGCTTGTGCAAACCATTCCTCCGAACTTAATGCCATTCCTTCTTCATAATTATGAGTCAAATGAGATATTATGGAAGAATTTTGTTCGTTCACCCCTTGATCCATCAGCTTTTTTTGCAAATGAGTACGTGATAAAGGTTTGAATGAGAGAATCTGACATCTGGACAAGATAGTTGGCAGTAAACGCTGCATTTGTTCTGTCAGTAAAATGGCCGCTGTGTCTTTAGGCGGCTCTTCAAGGAATTTCAGAAGACTATTTGCAGCTTGTACAGACATTTTATCTGCTTTATCAATAAGATAAATTTTAAAGTTAGCTTCTACGCTCTTCTTCGAAAATTCCTCTTGAAGATTTTTAATCTGTTCTTTTTTTATGGAAAGCCCCTCAGGTTCAACTACATGGACATCCGGGTGATTTCCATTCTCTATTCTTTTGCAGTTACGGCATTGTTCACATGGAAGACGACTTTCTGTTGGGTCCAGGCAAAGCAGAGCTTTTGCCAGGAGCATTCCCATCTCTTTCTTTCCTGTCCCCTTTTCCCCTTCAAAAAGGTAGGCATGGACGACACGACCCTTTACCATACTATTTTGCAGCATGGTCGTAATCTGCGGTTGTATCTCACTCATCTTTTCCCAAGTTACCAAAACAATCAACTCACTTACATCTTAATTAAAAGTACCCATTATAATCTTCTTTCTATCTTAAAATTGAAGAAATTGTTCAATTGGTAAGACAAAAACTGCTGCTCCACCCACTTGAATTTCTACGGGATATGGAACATATGAATCAGCGTTTCCGGACATAGGTGAAACTGGCGCAATGAGCTGTTGACGCGACTCACAGTTATCCTTAATGATTTTTAAAGCGTGATCTACACGTTCATCCTCCGTACCAATCATAAACGTGGTATTCCCGGACTTTAAAAATCCTCCTGTACTAGCAAGCTTTGTTGCCCTATAGTTATTATCAACCAACTTACTTAACAAGCCGTTGCTGTCTTTATCTTGAACAATGGCAATAATCATTTTCATTCATATCATCCTCCGTTCAATCCTAATTTTTACCTGTAATCTATTATACCAATTATCTTATGGGGTTATGGTAAAATTATCTTTATTTTACCATGAAACCTAATTTATTTGTTCTTTAAAACGAATAGTATTTTTTCTTTTACTACTTCTGATACTTGCTCAATTGGTAAGCTGGCATCAACAACAAAAAAACGACTTTTTTCGCGTTCAATTGCCTTTTTATACCCGTCTCTTACCTTCTCATGAAACTGTAATTCTTCTAAATCGAGTCGGTTTACTTCCCGTATGCCACTTTTTTTAATCCGTTTTAGCCCCTCAGCAGGCTCGATATCAAAATAAATAGTCAGTTGAGGCATTAACCCATCAATAGCAAATTGGTTAATGGAATACACCTCATCAATGCCTAGTCCTCTTGCATATCCTTGATAAGCCAAAGAACTATCAATAAAACGATCACACAAAACGATCTTCCCTGCATTCAGTGCAGGTACCACCTTTTCAATTAAATGCTGCCTTCTAGCTGCTGCATATAGTAAGGCCTCAGTCCGGCCATCCATCGCTGTATTTTCTTTATTTAAAATGACTTCTCTTATTTGTTCTGCTATTGGGATGCCACCGGGTTCTCTAGTCAACACCACATCTAAACCTAGGTTTTTAAGAGATTCTCCAATAAGCTTTAATACGGTAGTTTTTCCAGCCCCTTCAGGACCTTCTATGGTAATAAATATTCCTTGTTTCATTGCAAGTTACCTCCAGTGTATATCGTATTAGTATACACTATTATTTCGTCTTTTAAGAGTTTATCGATATACCAATAAAAGGCCGTGGGAAAGCTCTGTCCCCCCATGAAATCGTCCACCTTTATTCCTTAGTTTTTCCATATAGGCAATCTTTTCGGCCGTGATTATTTCTCCGGCCATAATCAACGGGATACCAGGAGGATAAGGAATAATCATTTCTGCTGATACACAACCCACAGACTCATTAAAAGGTACTGACATTTTCTGCAGCCTCTTCATCTCCTTATAGGTCAAGGAAAGTGTACTAAAAAGATGATCATTTACAAAGTCAGGGAGTGATGCTGACCTTTTGACCGTCTCCTTCCCATTTAGTGCAAGATTGATTTTATCAATAGTATCTGTAAAAGGGTAATCCATGTTAACTTTAAGCAGCGGGATGACTAGTAATACATTCTCTGTATCTGCCAGCTCTGTATAGATCCCATAATCCTCAAGTACAGTCTGAAGTTG
>NZ_JAZVJO010000141.1:0-3604 GCF_059453735.1 Peribacillus sp.
GCGAAGGCAATACCGCAGCTGGGCCTAAATAGACGCCAAACATTTCATAAGCAACACTTAGATCATCTGTAACCATATCTTCCTTAAAAAAAGCGCTGCTGATACAATAAGCATGGCCATATTAATAGCCCCCGCAAAAATCATCGCAACCACAATATCAATACGTTCATATTTGTATATTTTTTGTTTCTGTAAATCATTCACACCAACAATTCGATTCTGAGTCAAAGAAGAATGAAGATAAATAGCATGCGGCATAACGGTCGCTCCAAGTATCCCTGCAGCCAGTAAAATACTATCCGTCCCCTCACGTGAGAACATACCGCTGACACACTATTTGTAAACCAATTGAACTTCGAGAGAATCTGAAAAGAGACAACAAAAAACTGTCGAGAGATTCTCGACAGTTTGACTAAACAGGACCTGCTTTTCACTTAGCGTGCAGGAGTAAGTTCTTCACTAAGTACGGTCTCAATTTCTTTGAAACGCTTAGATATAGTGGATGCTCCTACACCATATTTCTCGGCAAGCTTCCCTTGAGAAAGACCAAATTCACCAGATGAAATCTGCTTCACAGAATATTCCATAGCAGCTGCAAATGCCTCCGGCTTACGAATGACAGGTGATTCTTGCAGACAGAATGTGTTCCAAAGTTTCTGAGTTAACCCGATAAGCTCCTCTGGATACTCCTCCTGCTCCATTCCCTTTTGAAGAATACGCGCAGTTTCTTCTTGCTTCTCATTTCCCCAATCAAGCCCAGCAGATTCAGAAAGTTCATTTCCTTTAACTACAGCAAATAGTGCATTCAGCACCTCAGGGAATTGTTTTACCATAAACTCTTCAGCTTGACCGTTAAAAGCAGATAATTGCTCTTTCATTGCTTCAAGAATTTTTTCGGTATGTTGCATTTCAATACTAATAAATGGTGTAAAGAAGCTCATAACTTCTTCCATTTCAACAGGATAGCCAAGAATTAAGCTATCTCCATCCATATTCTGTTCCCGATAACCATCCATTGGAAGCGAATAGGCTTTCTTCGTAACAATATCCTCAAGAGACAACACGTCCTCATTAATCCCTTGGATCAAAAGCAATGAAGGAGCCGTATTTACCCATGACTCAACGATTTCTTTCGTTTTTGTCCGGATGATGGATTCACCCTGTTCATTTAAATACTCTTCTAGTATTGTATGACCATTGACGAGTGGTTGAGACAGCATGCCCCACATTCTAAAGTTAAATAAATATAAATCTTGTGTTTCCTCATCCAAAGTAGAATAAATCGGCTGTTTTTCCGCAAGTTTGACGATCTCATCTTGATACTGTTTCTCCGTATAATCAATAAGATCTTTCTGGATCTGTCTAGCTTCCTCGTAGTTGATCATTACAGGAATCTCCGTAACCTTACGTTCACAGCATTTCTTAAACTTTTTCCCGCTTCCGCATGGACAAGGATCATTTCTATTTGCTTTAATCATGTTGTTAGTAACCTCCAAAATAGTGCTATACACCATTGTACCAGAAATACAGCAATTAGATAAGAACGGAAGAATCCGGAAGCGGCTGGAAATTCACTTAAAAGAGGCGGTTTACGGTATTCTTACACTCTTATTCATTGCTTCGACCTGCTTAACATAGATGTATGAATTTTTTACTGTTTTCGAAATAAATAAGGCATAGAGTTTTTTAATCAACTTAAAACCCCTCCAGGATGATAGGGCTTGAACTTATTATCAGCTTCTACCTCCACCCACTTTACCTCAGTAATTTCCGTTTATTTTGTATACCAAGTTCTCCACCTGAAATCCATCCCCTAAGCAACACATCAAATATACAGCCAAAACAAACATACGTTCTTATTTATATGTATCCATTTTATACAATTCCACTGGTACTTTCAACTTTTAACTAAAAAAAGATAGTCATCTATCATAAATAGACTGACTATCCTATAAAAAAAGGTCTCTGTTGCAGCAACGCCTACTTTAATGGAGACACTAAAGGATTTGGATTATTAATCCAAAAGCCATTTTCCTGATAATCAATTTCTGTCTGATTAATAAAACGTGTATCGGCAGTATGAATCAGCACATGAATATCGTTAATAATCAGGATTTCTTCTTGATCAGATTTATCTCTTGCCAGGCTTAAGGAATAGTGCATTTCGTTACAGCACTCACTTCTTACCCCAAATCGTAAAAACCTGCTTTCTTCATCGTTCTCCTGTATTTCTCTAATTTTCTCTTTCGCTCTCTCTGTAATGTTAAACATCCTCAACACTCCTTGCCCGTCTTGAAACTAATAAATCTACTTTATCACGTTATACTTGTTCATAGGTACGAACTAGTTTTAAAGAGACTTAACCATTCAAATTTAATTAAATGATTGATTAATAAATTCCCGTCTGCTTGCAGGTATAAGCTATAACAAAGAAGATCTTTCGATAAAAACGGTTCTTTATTCTCTCTCTATCAAGCTTTACAGCATTTAATCAATCGATTGATTAATCCACTTCAATCCTCTTCGATAATTGCTTCTAGATGCTGCGTGCAATTAAACAATTCACAATCCCATTGATCCGCTGTCAAAAGAATTTTCGTGACCGAGGTATTGTTCAATGGTGCATGCCCATCATTAACAGGAACTAGCTTATTCATCAGATGCCGATTGAAGGCACCATGACTGACGAGTAAGATATTCTGACCGGGATGTTTTTTGAGCATTTCTTCTATTGCCGGCAGACCACGAGCTTCAACATTTTCTTTAGTTTCCCTTTTTAAATCGAGATTTCGCCAATCATTGCCCCATTTTTCCATTCGTTCGGCTTCCGTTGTTCCTTCAATCAACCCTCCGCCAGCCTCCCGCAAACGCTCATCAAAAAAGATTGGGATATCTCCCAGTTTATTACGAACTGCTTCAGCTGTTTGTCTGGCCCTTGTTAAATCACTTGAATAAATAACATCCCACTGTTCTTTACTTAGCCGCTCCGCAAGCTTTTGCGCCTGGATCAGGCCTTCGTCATCCAGCGGTATATTCGTATGCCCCTGTGCCCTTCCTTCCTTATTCCAAGCAGTACTGCCATGTCTGATAAATCCGATTCTAGTCATACCCACTCTCCCATTCACTACGCTAGACTTATTTTATCTCTTCCTGCAAACATACACCATATTTGTTGCATCATTAGTCAATTCCGTTTTACGCCAATCCTGATACCTATCGATGACAGAAAGCCCGTGACTTGCTAATAGCCTGTCCATTTCTGGGACACAGATGAAGATTGGAAAAATCGAAATAAAAAAGAGATTATCCAAAAGGTAAAGAGCAGGCCCGATGATGGCAAAGTCATTCTCATGCATGATATTTATCATACAAGTGCAGAAGCGGCTGAAGAAATCATACGATTACTCAATGAACAACACTATCAACTCGTGACCGTGTCCAAACTGAAAGAAGTTCAGAAACAACGAAACCATTCAGTCGCATCATTCTAAACAAAAGGTATTCTATTAGGAAGCCTTTTCTGTTGCCTAAAAGAAAAAAAACCATTTCAGGAAAATGGTTTTGCTGCACTTACACATTTATATCTTTTTAACAAATTCAGATT